>CAMVMF010000025.1 GCA_947168515.1 uncultured Bacteroidales bacterium | reverse complement strand
TCATCTTTTTTATTTTGCAAAGATAATCATATTTTTTCGATGCAAATATACGAGATGCAATGCAGGAAGGTACCCCCGATGGCCAGAAGCACAAAGAGCATCAGCGTGGCGGCGTTGTGCTGCTTCATGCCATAGGCCGTGACAAGCCAGCAGGCGTAGCCCACCAGCACAAACGATACCGAGTAGGTGATGACCACCAGCCGAAGCGGCAGATGAAGATGGATGGCCAGCCACGGCAGCAGCTAGGTGAGCACCATGGAATAGCGGCTGTCGTTGATGAGCATGCCGCGGTGGTTGATGCCGTAGAAAAGCTGGTAGGCCGAATCGGAGAGCAAAACACGCTCGTTGGCAAAGTGCACGGCCATGCTGAGGTGTCCCAGCAGGAGATATTTACGAGTTGATAAGTCGTAGCTCATATTGTTTGCGGTCTTTAGATACCATCACGTCGAGGCATAAGCCGGTGAAAAACGACTGAAGGGCGGCGAGGAAAAGGAAGAGCGAGACGAAAAGCGTGGGGAAACGCATGACGAGGCCCGTGTCGAAATAGTCCATCAGCACCGGAATCACAAGGATCGTCCCCACCACGGCCAGCAGCACGGCCAGCCAGCCAAAGAAGTGCATGGGACGGTATTCCTTGAAGAGGGTGAAGATGGTGCGCAGTACCTTGAAGCCGTCGCTGAAGGTGTTGAGCTTGGAGTTGCTGCCTTCGGGGCGGTCGCGATAGTCGATGGGGATTTCCACCAGCCGGAAGTTCTTGTCGAGGGCATGGATGGTCATCTCCGTCTCCACCTCAAACTGACCACTCATCACCGGATACAGTTTCACGAAGGAGCGGCTGAATGCCCGGTAGCCGGTCATGATGTCTTTCACTTTGGTGTGCCAGAGGTGGCAGATGAGGCTGCGCACCAAGCGGTTGCCGAAGTTATGGAAGGGGCGTTTGTTCCGAGTGAAATAGGTGGAGGAGAGGCGGTCGCCAATCACCATGTCGGCCTGTTTTTCAAGCACCTCCTTCACCATGTCGGGAGCGTGGTGGGCGGGGTAGGTGTCGTCGCCGTCGGCCATAAGGTAGCAGTCGGCCTCCACCTCGCGGAACATGCGGCGGATTACGTTGCCCTTGCCCTGCGTGTATTCGTGGCGCACGATGGCGCCGGCAGCGGTGGCCTCCTCGACGGTGCAGTCGGTTGAGTTGTTGTCATACACATATATGTCGGCCGAAGGCAGCACCTCGCGGAAATCGCGCACCACCTTGCCGATGGTTTTTTCTTCATTATAGCACGGCAATAATACCGCGACTCTGTACTCCATAATCATCAATGTTTGGCTTTAAACGATAAGTTTTTTAGTTTGCTCCAGTCGACGAACTGCATCATCGCCAGCAGCAGGGCGGCGATGGAGACCGCCTGGGCACGGAAGGTGAACCAGTTATGCAAGTAGGAGTGATTGGCGGCAAAGAAATACCACATCCACGGCAGCAGGGCTATGGGCAGCAGCTGCACGGCCTTGCGCCATCCTTGGGCACGGAAAGACACGGCCACCAGCACCACCAGCAGCAACATGGCGAGGATGATGAACTGCCATGGGAGCATGTCGAAATTTGCCATCACGGCATCCCAACGGCCATAGTCTTCAAGCACATCAGAGCGGCTACCGACTTTCTTGATGCCATCGGCGATGACATTCTCCGAAGTGAGGAGCGTGGCGATAATCCATTTGCATGCCCAAGTAGCGGCATAGCCTGCCACCCACAACAGCGAGCTGCGGAGCGTCAGCCACCACCCTTTCAAGGTCTGTGCCGGTTGTTGCTCGGCATCATCACGCACGAGGGCGGCCTGCACCACCAGCATCAATCCAAGCGTGAGCATGGGAGCGGTGAGGAGGTCGAAAAAGCAGGTGAGGGAACCGATGACGAAGAAAAGCCTCGAGGCTGGTTTGTCCGACCGAGCCAGGGCAACCATGCCAGACAATGCCAACAGAAACACCGGTATGAACTGGATGGAGAACTGCATCATGAATGCATAGCAAACCAGCAATCCAAATAGCACAGCCATGGCCGTCTGCCATCCCCCTTTGCGCCACAGCAACATAATGCACCACGCTAAGAGCAGCGAGGAGACAATATACAGAAGCAGTCTTATCGAAACATAGTCGTAGAATACAAGGAGATAGCGCGTCAAAAAGGTATTTCCATGCCAGTAACGTCCGTAATGGATTGTGTACATCTCTTGGTTGCCGTCGGAGTACGCCCTCAGATCCTCGAAGGGAAGACCGTTGGCACTTTTGCGAGGCAGAAGCAAAATCCCGTCAAGTAGATTTTCCGAGGTCAAGGCTTTGGCTTGGTTCAGAATCTGCGCATCGGTGAAATTGTCCATGCGGCATTGCTGTCGCGGCATGAAAGCACGTGGCTGGTCACTCGAAAGGTCGCCTTGGTCAAGGGTTCTGGCAATGTGGCGGTCCACCGATCCATCGGGCATCAGCCAAGCACCTGCCCCAAAAAGCAGATAGGCGGCCAACAAAAGCCCAAAGATTTTCAAGTAGGACAATATCGTCTTCATAGTCTCAATTTCTATTCGTTTGTAGGTGGTTTTCTTGTTTTTATGCCCTCATGTCATGTGCAGGTATATACACCCCATTCTCGTTGGGAAGTCTCCTCACTTGACACGACAACAATGGGAACTTCAAACCCGTATCACTCTAATAATACGCTTTTTATTTGTAAACAATCAATCACTTGTTGTGTCCATTCAAAATGCAAATATACACAAAAAAAGCGAATCAACTCATTCCTGTTCCGTAAAAATGAAGCAGTCCTCCCGCGAAGGCCTGCCTTTGCGAAGTCATGCCCCCCCATGAGCGATTTGGGTTAAAGTAGGCCCTTTTTATCAAGAATTTGAGAATTAGAGAAATTGGTTATTCATTCTGAATTTGATAAGAATTAGTGACTTAAATTGCCTCGTAGAGGCAAACTCCCAATATCCCCGCACTTATAGTGTGGGGTTTATCAAGCGATTCAGTGTAATTGTAAACCCAACAGGCGAAAGAACCGAAAAGTGTAAACCGAATCCGTGATGGTGTAAACCATATTAGGGATATGGACGAAACAATGTAAACCGATTCAGTTTAACCATCCCAAATCTGTCAACCAATTCCAGGGAAAGTCACAACAGCACTTCATTCGTCATAAAAAAATGTAGTTTTTGTACCGTTGGTCATCCAAAAAAATGTATTTTTTCTTCCAATATTCGTCCAAAAAAATGTATCTTTGCATTGTGAATTCGTCCGAAAAAATGTAGATTAATATTATGGAACGACTGATATATAGTGATTTATTAAAATGGAAAGACAGGAGTAAAAGAAAGCCTCTTATCTTAAATGGGGCACGTCAGGTAGGAAAAACTTGGATTATTCGGGAATTTGGTAGGAGAGAATATGCCAACATGGCGTACATCAACTGTGAGAGTACCCCGCTCATAGAGGAGGTTTTCAGGGATTTTGACACCCGTCGTATGGTGACTGCCCTGTCGGCTGTTTCGGGTGAATCCATTGCAGCGGGCTCAACTTTGATTGTCCTCGATGAGATACAGGAGTACCCTCGTGCCTTGACGGCATTGAAATATTTCTGTGAGAATGCTCCAGAATACCATGTAATCGTGGCTGGCTCCTTGTTGGGCATATCGCTGCATCAGGGCGTTTCCTTCCCTGTGGGGAAGGTGGATATGATGAATCTCTATCCCATGACGTTCACCGAGTTCGTGATGGCCATGGGGAAGACTCAAGCAGCCGAGATGCTGCAGAACTGTGATTTTACTTCCGCTAGCGCACTCAACGATTTCTTCATCGAGCTGCTGAGACAATACTATTATGTGGGAGGAATGCCGGCAGCGGTGAAGTCCTTTGCAGAAGAGGGCAATCCCCACGAGGTACGCAAGATTCAGAAACAGATACTGGCAGACTACCGCAAAGACTTCTCCAAGCATGTGTTGCGGAATGAGGCGGAGCGTATCGCCATGGTGTGGGATGCCATCCCGCAGCAGCTGGCAAAAGAGAACAAGAAGTTCAAATATTCAGATGTGAAACCGGGAAGTCGCGCCAGCGACTACCTGCTTGCCATTCAGTGGCTGTTAGATGCTGGTCTGATTTATAAAGTAACACGCGTCAGCGCACCCAAGATGCCGTTGCGTTTCTATGAGGAGCCTTCGGTATTCAAGCTGTATATGAACGACGTGGGGTTGCTTGGTGCACAGATGGACGCACCAGCAAAGGATGTGTTGTTGGGCGACAACGCCTTTTCAGAATACAAAGGAGCCTTTTCGGAGCAATATGTGCTGTCGCAAATAGTGCCTTCTGCTCTCCCAATTCATTATTTCTCAACCAACGATTCGCAGATGGAGGTCGACTTCATCGTGCAGGCAGAACAGCGTATACTGCCTATCGAGGTAAAGGCCGAGGTAAATGTCCATTCCAAGTCGCTCCGCACCTTCATAGAGAAAAACCCCGACCTCAAAGGCGTGCGATTCTCCACATTGCCCTACAAAGACCAAGACTGGATGGAGAACGTGCCACTCTACAATGTAGAAAAACTAATCAAAGACAATAACCAATAACACCATGGGAACATCATACCTACTCTTATGAATACACTTACAACCATGCAAGAGACATTTGTGTCTGACATACGCACTATTATTAACAATGCCCGCACTACAGCCGTTCGCAGTGTGGATTTCTGTCGTGTGCAGATGTATTGGCAATTAGGCAAGCGCATCTTTGAGGAGGAGCAACAAGGGAAGGAACGCGCGGACTATGGCTCATACCTTATCAAGAACCTTGCCCTGCGTTTGGAACCAGAATATGGCAGCGGATTTGGTCATCGTCAGTTGGAGCGTGCGCGTCAGTTTTATAGAGAATATCCAATTGCGTCCGCAGTGCGGTCGCAATTGAATTGGGCTCAGTATCGGCTACTTATGCAAATATCCGACCCCGACAAACGTGAGTACTATGAGTTAGAAGCGGTAAATAACGCATGGACTGGACGTGAACTGAAACGGCAGATAGACTCCCTATTGTACGAACGACTACTGATGAGCAACGACAAAGAATCTGTGCTGGCCGTGGCTCGCAAGGAGCGTATCCCCGAATCCTCAACAGAGATTGTTAAAGACCCCATGGTGTTGGAGTTTCTCGGACTTAAACCACAAGCATCTTATTATGAACGTGATTTGGAACAGGCTATCATATCCCATATTGCTGAGTTTATGCTCGAAATGGGGAAGGGGTTCTCTTTTGTGGCAAGACAGAAACGAATCCTGCTGGAAGACGATGAGTTTTTCATCGATTTGGTATTCTACAATCGCCTATTACGATGCTTTGTCGTGGTGGAGTTGAAGACAGGGGAACTCACACACCAAGACCTTGACCAGTTGCAGATGTATGTGAACTACTATGACCGTACCGAGCGCGTTGCTGGAGAGAATCCTACCATAGGCATCCTTCTCTGCACCCGCAAGAATGATACAATGGTGCGCATGGCATTGCCAGAGGACAACAACACCATACTTGCTAGTCAATACCAACTCTATCTTCCTACCACCGAGCAGCTACAAGCCGAAGTGGAAGAGGTGAAACGTCTGGCAAGAGCGAATGAAACAAAAGTAGAAAATGAATAAATTGTAAGAAAATGGGAACATCAGTACTACATATCAAAACCGAGGTAGAATGCCGCGTCTACCTCTTCGATGAGGAGAAAGGCATCGCCAAACCCGGCACCTATTTCAACCTCGAAGTCCGGAAGGGGGAGCAAGACCTGCTGTTTGTCAGCACGAAAGATGAGGGGTTATTCGGACGAATAATATATAATGTGGAAGAGCTTGATTGCGACTATCGATTGACTGTGGAAGAATCGCGCGTTTTCTCCCGAAGAGGAAACCGAATAAAAGCATTAGTAATCCAAGCTGAATAAGTCCATTGGGATAATATGTATTACTAAATCAGATTAATAATATGCATGGATTAGTTGATTTTGAAATTTATGGAAAACCCTACTTTATCTTCATCGACACGGAGACGACGGGGGTGCCGAGGGATTATAATGCTCCAGCAAGCAATACGAGAAATTGGCCAAGGTTGGTGCAGTTGGGGTGGATTGTGACTGACGAGGAGGGAAATGTACTGTCGCAGGGCAATGAGATTGTGAAGCCGGAGGGGTTTGTCATTCCTGCTGATGCGGCACGAGTGCATGGCATCACTACAGAGAGGGCGCAACGTGAGGGCAAACCGCTCAGAGAAGTGATAGATGCTTTCCTAAAAGATGCAGAACAGACGAAGTGTATCGTGGGACATAATATCTCTTTCGACCAAAAGGTGGTTGGTGCTGAGCTGTATAGGCTGGGTATTCCTGACACGATAAGCATAGCGAAGAGCCTCTGCACTATGCAGGCTGGTACGGATTACTGCAAGATACCGGGCTACTATGGTTATAAGTGGCCTAAGTTGCAAGAGCTATACCATAAGTTGTTCGGCTGCGACTTTGAGGACGCGCATGATGCTATGGCGGACATCACTGCCACGATGAAGTGCTTCTTTGAGATGCGGAAGAGGGGGTTGATTTAATAAAAGAACACGAATTGCACGAATGACACGAATGATTAGTGTGGTTTAGTATAATTCGATGTTATTCTAGGAGTATTCTGATGGAAAAATATCAATATGTTGCGATTTTATTTTGCTGAATGAAAAAATAGTTGTACGTTTGCAGCGGAAATCACAATATATTGGTATTATGGACTTGAAGGAAATTGGACAGATTATCAGGGAGCGGCGGGCGGTGCTGGGGGTGAACCAGCGCACCGTTTCGGAGCTTTCGGGGGTTGCCGTCAACACGCTTGTGGCCATTGAACGCGGTAAAGGGAACCCACAGATAACCACTTTGCTGGATATTCTTGACACTATCGGGCTACAGCTTGACGTGTAATCTAAAGTGATGGAGTATGAGACAATGTCAAGTACATCGGTTCGGGTATCAGTTCTCAAAGAAGATGAAAAAACGATGAGGAAAGGTTGCTCACCCGATTGACAAGGTGAGAATATTATTTCTTTGTGGGTTGGAAAAGGGTGCCTTGCGACTCAGGATGCTGGGCGAGGTAGGCGTGGGCGAGCATCCCCATGGTGTGGCGGAGGTTGAGTTCGCTGAGGTGGTTGTGGCCGTCTGTGGTGTGGAGATAATCAACGCCAAGGGGGCCGTGGTAGTGGCCGACGAGGTGGGATTGCAGCCATACCTCCAGTTCTTGCTGCTCTGAGGAGGTGAAGTGGACACGGCTACGGATGGCCTCATCGGGCAGGAGCAGGTTGCCCTGGTATACGCCATTGAATGAGGTAAAAAGTGAGAATCCCCTGAACTCCAGCCTGTCTGTGAAAACCATGTATTCGAGGGCAAACTCCTCAGCCACTTGTCGGCGGGGCTCGGCAATGGCACAACCTTGTTGCCGCACCACTTTCTCCAGCCAGCTGACATCAAGTTTGTTCAAGCCGTCGGTCACCCAACGGATTCCTCGTCCGGAACCCGACCAAGGGGCTTTGAGCACCAGCTGGGAGTGAACGCCGAGAAGGCTTTCCACCTCGGAAGCCGAAGTGACGGTACGGCTGTCGGGCTGCAACGTAAGCCATGTGGAGCGGTGTTGCAGGTTACGCCAACGGCAAAGGTCGTCGTCAGAGGGTAGCCAGACTGCGGGCACGCCGCTGGCTTGGAGTTGCCCCTTCAAGACACTATTCCAGCCCCACGGGACAATCCGTGCCCATTGGCCGTCAGCCAATGAGCCCACCTCCGCCGCAGGGATGCAGGCCTCGGCTTCGGGGTAAAGTATTTGCATCAACACCGCACTCTGCCGTGCAAAACGGAGGGCCGAGGCGGGCGGCATATAATGGGGATTGCCGTTGGCCAGGCAGAGGTCGTGCTCGGGGTTGAAAATGCAAATCATGGCTAGGAAAGTAAAAAGGGGAGGCTTGCGTCTCCCCTTTTATTATTGAATATATTCAATATTATTTGTTCACCTGGAAACGAGTGTTGCCAGTGGCGAAGTAGTCGCTGATCTGGTTGGCAGCAGCGATACCGGCGTTGATGTTGGCCTCTTCGGTCTGGGCACCCATCTTTTTGGGTGTGGCGAAGTAGCGGCCTTCGAAAGCCTTGAACTCGGCATCGGCATCGGGCATGATGTCGGTGATGTACTTGATGTCGGTACGATCGGCCATCAGCTTGAGCAGTTCGGGTTCGTTGATGACTTCCTTACGGGCGGTGTTGATCAGGATGCCACCCTTGTGCATCTTGTTGACCAGGGCGTAGTTGATGCTCTGCTTGGTCTCGGCGGTAGCGGGGATGTGGAGGGAGACGATGTCGCAGGTCTCGAAGAGAGCATCCTGATTGGCGACAGCCTTGGCCAGGCCGGACTGGTTGATCTGGTCGGCGGTGAGGAATGCATCGTAAGCATAGACTTCCATGCCGAAGCCGTTGGCGATACGGGCCACGTTGCGTCCCACATTACCGAAGGCGAGGATACCCAGTTTCTTGCCCTTGAGCTCGGAGCCGGACTTGCCGTTGTAGAAATTACGGACGGTGAAGACGAGCAGACCCATGACCAACTCGGCAACAGCATTGCTGTTCTGGCCGGGGGTGTTCATGGCGATGATGCCGCGAGCGGTGCAGGCGGCGAGGTCGAGGTTGTCGAAGCCGGCGCCAGCGCGGACGACAATCTTGAGGTTCTTGGCGTGGTCAATCACTTCCTTGGTGACCTTGTCGGAGCGGACGATGAGGGCATCAGCATCGGCAACGGCAGCGTAGAACTGGTCGACAGAGGTATATTTTTCGAGGAGAGCCAGGGTGTGGCCGTTCTTCTCAACAACTTCGCGGATGCCGTCGACGGCAACTTTTGCGAAAGGCTTTTCAGTAGCAACTAAAACTTTCATTATAGTCTTTTTCTGTTTTTATAGAAGACCCTCTAGGTACCGGAAGAGCCCGGGAGCCTAGAGAGTCTTGGGTTGTTAATTAATTCTTACTTGTGGAGTTTCTCGAAGTCCTGCATGCACTGGATGAGAGCCTCGACGTCCTCGATGGTGACGGCGTTGTAGAGGGAGGCGCGGAAACCACCAACGCTGCGGTGGCCCTTGATGCCGACCATCTGACGCTCCTTGGCGAAGGCCATGAACTCGTCCTGGAGGTTCTCGCGACCCTCAGCCATGACGAAGCAGTGGTTCATGATGGAACGGTCTTCCTTCTCGGCGGTGCCGCGGAAGAGGCTGTTGCGGTCGATTTCCTCATAGAGCATGTTGGATTTCTTGGTGTTGTAGGCGTTCATCATATCCAGACCGCCGACGGTGTACTTCACCCACTTCAGGGTCTCGTGCATGACGAAAATGGGGAGCACGGGAGGAGTGTTGAACATGGAGATGTTCTTGGCCTCGGCAGCGGCATGGGTGCGGAAGTCCACCATGGTGGGCAGGGGGTTCATGTACTGACGGTCGGTAATCTGGCCGAGGAGGTCCTTACGGACGATGACGAAGGTGACACCGGCAGGACCCACGTTCTTCTGGGCACCGCCATAGATGCAAGCATACTTGGTCACGTCGACGGGACGGCTCATGATATCGGAGCTCATGTCGGCAATCAGCTTCACGGGGCTGTCTATGTCGTACTTGATCTCGGTACCATAGATGGTGTTGTTGGTAGTGATGTGGAAGTAGTCGGCATCAGTGGGGATGGTGTAGTTCTTGGGGATGTAGCTGTAGGTCTTGTCCTCGCTGGAGGCAACAACCTCAACGGGTCCGAACAGTTTGGCTTCCTTCACGGCCTTCTTGGCCCAGACACCGGTCTGGAGGTAGGCGGCCTTCTTGTTGAGGAAGTTGGCAGGGATATCGAGGAACAGGGTGCTGGCACCGCCGCCGAGGAAGAGAATCTCGTAATCCTCAGGGATGTTCATAAGATCGCGCCAGAGTTGGCGGGTCTCAGCCATAACGCGCTCCCAACCAGGAGTACGGTGAGAGATTTCCATAAGGCCGACACCAGTGTTGTCGAAGTTACGGATAGCTGCGATGGTGGATTCGACAGCCTCTTTAGGCAGGGGGCAAGGTCCTGCATTAAAATTATGAGCTTTGTTCATTTGATTTGATTTTAAGTTATTTATGATGTTTATTGTTTGATTTTATCGTTTAAAATCGTTTGCAAAGGTACTCTTTTTTTTTTATATTATATACCTTTTTAATAAAAAAAAATCCCACATCGCGGTAGTTGAAACCTATCAAACTGTATTTCACAAAATTGCCAACGACACAACGGCCAACCGCCCCGACCGCGCCACGTCCCCACCCAGAACAGACGAATAAAACAGCAATCCTCCTGTCACCCGCCCCCAAACGATGCCAGAGCCGCCGTGCCTGGCATCTGAAAAAGGTTTATGGGAACTTCAATTCAAAAGATATTTCCATTATGGTTGTACTATTGTTAGATTATGAAACATAAATAAACGATAATACAAATGTAATATAAATAGGAAAAATAGTTGGAGGAGGAGCGCACCTATAGGGATGAGGCGGAGCCAGAAAAACTCCGGAGCCGAGGTCTCCGCAAGGGGGCGGGGAAAGCGCCCCGCGGCAACACCTCCCTGTCGGAGAAGCGGACCTGCCGGCTAACGCCGCCGAACCTGGCAAGCGGGGGTGAGGGAATCCAGCAAGCAAGTAGGCAGAAAAAACAGCCGTGGGATACGAACAGCCAAATCGAAGCCGAGAACAATGTTAAAAAAATCGTGCCCTATGGACAACCAATAAGCCCAATCACTAGAAAAAAACTATTATTTGGCAAAATTCATAGCTTTTTTCTAATGAGAATTGGGGTTGAAAAAAAATAAAATTGTCAACCGCAAAGTGTGAATAAAATACCATTCATTTGCAAACGAGGTGATTAGAAAAAACGCGGTAACTCACTCACTTTTGATTATCAGATTATTATAGATAACAACGTGATTACCTGTCAATTATAACGTTTTCAACAAATAGAAAATTCGATTTCAACAAGTTGTGGCAGATATCAACATTTGGGCCCGAGAATGGCAAAAAAGTAGAAAAAAACTCTCCACTATTGGAAGAAAAATCGTATATTTAAGGGCGCAAAAATGTAAAAAAAAATAAAAAAGTCTATTTTTCAGTTTTTTGGATTTATGGCAAGACAAAGAATGGGAGAAAAGGCGCATTTGCTTTACAAAAAAAAATTGACATAGGCAAAATATTTTTTCACACAGATAGGTGATAAAAATGTTGCACCTTTGCATTGTGAACAAAAAAATGAGGAAAACTCATAAGTGATACAAAAACAACAACAAGAGATAAGAACAGATAATAACAGACATTATGGAGAAAGACTATCAGAGAGTATGGGAAGAGTGCCTGAGCTTTATCAAGGACAATTTAGCCGGCAAAGAGAACGAGAAGGTTTTCAGCACATGGTTTGAGCCTATCGTCCCGGTGAAGTTGGATGGTACGACCCTTATCATCCAAGTACCCAGCCAGTTCTTTTTCGAATGGCTAGAGCAGAACTATGCCGAACTGCTGAAAAACGCCATCCGTCTGACCTTGGGACCCAATGCCTGCCTACAATATAGTATAGTGATGGACACCAGCATCTCGGAGTCGCCCATCACCACCCGCATACCTTCCACCGGCAGACCCACCACCCTCAACAGGCCGAAGGAGGTTCCCATGAACCTCAACCGCGACGAAAGCCGCGAGTTCCCCAACCCCTTTGTCATTCCCGGCATACAAAAGGTGCGCATCAACTCGCAGCTGAGCTCGTCCTACACCCTGCACAACTATGTAGAGGGCGAGTGCAACCGGCTGGCACGTGCCGCCGGCTATGCGGTGGCGGAGAATCCTGGCAAGACGGCCTTCAACCCCCTGATGCTGCACGGCGGCGTAGGGTTGGGCAAGACCCATCTGGCCAACGCCATCGGACTGAAGACCAAAGAGCTGCACCCAGAGAAAATCGTCCTGTACGTCACCTCGGAACAGTTCATGCAGCAGTATCAAGATGCAGGCCGCAACGGCACCACGAGCGACTTCGTGCATTTCTACGAGATGGTGGATGTGCTGATTGTCGACGACATTCAGTTCTGGGCCAACAAAGCCACCCGCACGCAGGAGGCCTTCTTCCACATCTTCAACACCCTGCACCAGGCCGGCAAGCAGCTGATTATCACCAGCGACAAGGCCCCCAGCGAGTTGCAGGGACTGGAGACCCGTCTGACCTCGCGTCTGAAATGGGGTCTGGCTGCCGAGTTGCAGGCCCCCGACGTGGAGACCCGCATGAAAATCCTCAAGCAGAAGCTCCAGAACGACGGCGTAGAGATGCCGGAAGAGGTGATAGAATATATAGCATACAATATCAACACCAATGTGCGCGAACTGGAAGGCGCCCTCATATCCCTGATGGCACAGTCCTCCCTCAACCGCCGCGACATCACCCTTGACCTGGCCCGCCAGATGGTGGACAAATTTGTCAAGAGCACTAACCGCGAAGTCACCATCGACTACATACAGAAAGTGGTGTGCGACTATTTCAACATCCCCATCGACAGCATCCAGTCGCGCACCCGCAAGCGCGAAATTGTCCAGGCCCGCCAGCTGACCATGTATTTTGCCAAAAAGATGACCAAGTCGTCGCTGGCAATCATCGGCCTACAGTGCGGCAACAAGGACCACGCCACGGTGCTGCACGCCTGCAAGACGGTGGCCAACTTGGCCGAGACCGACAAGCAGTTCCGTTACTGGATTGACGAACTAGAGAAAAGGTTTAAAGAATAACAGCCTATGAAAGTTCCATTCAAACCGGGAACGCTCATCTATCCGCTGCCGGCCGTCTTGGTCAGCTGCGGCGACAAGCCAGAGAACTACAACATACTAACCATCGCATGGACGGGCACAGTCTGCACTGACCCGCCCATGTGCTATGTAAGCATCCGTCCCGAACGATACAGCCACGCCCTCATCAGTGGCACGGGAGAATTTGTCATCAACCTGACCACCGCCGCCCTGGCCCGACAGACCGACTGGTGCGGTGTGCGCAGCGGCCGCGACTACAACAAGTTCCGCGAGATGCACCTCACGCCCGAACCTGCCCAGCTGGTCAAAGCCCCCCTTATCAAAGAGAGTCCGCTCAACATCGAATGCCGGGTTTGCGAAGTCAAACATTTGGGCACGCACGACATGTTTCTGGCCAATGTTGTAGCCGTCAATGCCGACGACGCCCTCATCGACAAGAGTACCGGCCAATTCCAGCTCAACCATGCCGGCCCCCTCGCCTACTCCCACGGCAAATACTATGCCCTCGGAGAGAAACTTGGCGGCTTCGGTTTCAGCGTCAAAAAGAAAAAATAACATCAGACATCATGAAAATCACTTGTGTAGAGCCTCTGGGCATCAGCCTGGAGCATTTCGAAGAACTGAAGAAAGAATTTGCCTCGCAAGGCCATACCTTCGACTACTATATGGACCGCAAAGAGGACCCCGAGACCCTGGTGGCCCGCATGCGTGAGGCCGAAGTGGCCGTCATTTCCAACATCAAGCTGACCGCCGCCGTCTTGGAGCAATGCCCACGGCTGCGATACCTTTCGGTGGCCTTTACCGGTCTGGACCACATAGACTTGGCCTACTGCAAAGAGCACAACATCGCCGTGCAGAACGCCGCCGGCTATTCCACCACCGCGGTGAGCGAGCTGGCCATTGGCCTGATGATGGACCTGCTACGGCAGGTGACCCGTTTTGACGGAGCCATCCGCAGAGGCGAAGGTCGTGGCTCGTATCTGGGTCGCGAACTGAAAGGCAAGACTGTAGGCGTGGTAGGTACTGGTGCCATCGGCACCGCGGTCATCCGCCTGCTGAAGGCCTTCGGCTGCCAGGTGCTGGCCTACAACCGCAGCGAGCACCCCGAGGTGAAAGAGCTAGGAGCCTCCTACGTCAGCCTTGAGCAGCTGCTCCGAGAGAGCGACATCGTCACCCTGCACGTACCCCTCAACGCCGACACCAACCACCTGATAGGAGCCAAGGAGTTGAAACTGATGAAGAAGACCGCCCTGCTCATCAACACCGCCCGTGGCAACGTGTGCGACATCGATGCCGTTGCCGCCGCACTGAACAACGGCCAGCTGCTGGGGGCCGGATTCGACGTGTATGAGAACGAGCCGCCCCTGCCACAGAGCCATCCGCTGCTGAACGCCCCCAACTGCGTCTGTGTGCCCCATATCGGCTACGCTTCGCGCGAGGCCTTCGACATCCGTGCCGACATCGTCTTTGACCATGTCAAAGAATGGCTGCAAAAGCAATAAGGAAAGGGCAGACCGAAGCCAGAGCCTGACATACAAAAACAACTTGACCTATCGAGTTCAGGCTCCAGTAGTTGCATTTCGGCACCGGTTCCTACCATAACAGCCACTAGGTCGAAGTCTTGCGCCCCACCGATAGTGCAACAGATTTCCTTAAGCCTTTAATTGCATTTTTTCATAGCAAAAAAAAGATAGCCGGGACCTATGGGGTCTCGGCTATCTTTTTTTGACTTACGCGAGGCGCATCACTTAACGGGATGGTCGGCGTGGAATTTCTCCAAACGGGCCTTGAGGTCGGGGAACTGGTCGCGCTGCACCAGGGCCACGCAGGCGCGGATGCCCTGTTTGTGGCTGCCGGTGATGTCGAGTGCGATGGCGCTGATGCCATAGCGGATGAGCTCGTTGAGCAGGTCGACACCATCGAAGCCGGGATAGCAGAAGGTGAAGTAGAAACCGTCGCCGATGTCCTCTCCCATGTCTTTGTCATAGACAATATAGAAGCCGTTGTCAGTAAAGAGTTTCTTCATCACACTGGCCTTCTCGCCATACTCCTTGATGTCCTTGACGAAGTTGAAGGTGCCGTCGTTGGCGCCTTTGAGCATGGCAGCCATGGCGTACTGCACGCTGTGGGCGGTACCGGAGCTGAGGCAGTAGAGGGTGCCGAAGATGAGGGCGCGGCCGAGTTGCGTCTGGCTGTAGTAGCGGGCCAGGTCGGGGCACTCCATGTTGAACAGCTTGGGGCTGCAGATCATCATAGCGATGCGCTCGCCGGCATAGCTGAAGCTCTTGGAGCCAGAAATCATCAGCACGTAGCGGTCGGTATACTTGGCCACGGTGGGTTGGAACGGGGCCTTGCCGGGGACGCTGTAGTCCTTGCGGAAGTCCATCAGGAAATAGGCATCGTCTTCGAGGACCACCACACCATACTTGTTGGCCATTTCGCCAATGATTTGGAGTTCATGCTCGGTGAAGCAGAACCAAGCGGGGTTGTTGGGGCTGCTGTAGATGAGGCAGGCCACGTCGCCGTCCTTCAGTTCTTCTTCGAGTTTGGAGCGCAGGGCATCACCGCGGTATTCGTACACATCGAAGGTCTTCATGGGGATGCCAAGGACACGACATTGCTGTTTCTGCACGGGGAAACCGGGGTCGATGAAGAGGACCTTGGTCTTCTTGGCATCGTAGCGGGTGAGGGTGAGGAAGCTGGCAAAGCCGGCCTGCATGGAACCCACGGTGGGCACGCAGCAGTCGGGAGTGACATCGATGTCGAGGAAGTTCTTCACAAAACGGGCAGCCTCTTTCTTGAAGTCGGCGGTGCCATAGATTTCGGGATAGATGCTGGCCACGCCGCTGCGCAGGGCCTCAATCTGGGCTTCGACACCAACCTGCGGAGCAGGAAGGCCGGGGATGCCCATTTCCATCTTCACGAAGCGGACGTCGGTCTCCTTCTCAACGTCCTGAATCATCTTGCGCATCTCGCGGATGGAGGCTTTGCCGGGATTGGCTATCTTGTTTTGCTGGGCAATTCTGTCGATTACCTCTTTCTGTATGGGAATTTGAGTCATATTATATTTTTTTAAGTTAGTTACTTCTGATTGAAATCTTTCATCTTAGCGACATTGATGGGGCTGAGGTCCTTTATGATGTCGTAAACCCGTTTTTGTTCCTCGGGAGGGGCGGGAGTGAAAATGCTCACCAGTTCGGAAATCTTCACGTCCACGAACTGTTGCACTGCCAGTAGTTTCTGATGGCCTTTCTGCACCCGCTGCAACTCCTGCAAGGCACCGATGATGTTCTGGCGTGCCTGGGGCTGGTCTTTGGTCATCATGTCCAGGCCCAAGCGATGGTATAGGTAATAAACGTTGTGCAGGCCGGCATAGGCCGAATTGGTGTGATTCTCCATAAACCAGTAGCGGGCCTTCTGGCTACCGGTGCTGCTCCACTCTTTGGCGGAGCTGGAATTGGACTCGGCCGTCTGGCAGATGGTGCGGGCCACCTCGTAGAACTGTTCTCCGCCATTGGGTGCAAAACTGTCGAAATACATACCCAACAAGATGTAAAGGTAGTACGAAACTGCTGACGAAAGGTTGCTGTAGTAAGTATTCACGTCAAAGTCCAGCGGCTGGCTTTCGTTGTAAGTGAAAGCAAAGCTCGACGCCGACTCGACATAATTGAACAGGCCAGAGGTGTAACTAGAATTATACACAGGCCGACGCAGCTGAATTGACACCTGACCTTTGAAATCGTTGGCCGAGGTACGCTCGGTGAGGATGAGACTAAAGGTGCAGTCGAGCTTCTCCTGCTGCTCAAACTCCAAACTGGTCCATCGGCGATTGTTGATAAAATCTTCCAACGCCTGTTTCATATTGTCGAAAACCGTCTTGTCCGACGACTCATAGCCCTGGGTGGTGTTGAGTAGTTTCTGGTAGTTGACAGAAACAGCGCAATTGAACTCTTGGGCATGAGCAACACCCAAGAGTGTGAATACCAGCAATATGGCCACACTTCGTTTAATCATAATCTTTTGCAAATATACAAAAAAATTTTGATTTCTTTGGCCCATATCGAAAAATATATTTTTTAATAGATTTATACTTATTATATGGATAAAAAATCGTATCTTTGCAAATTATTTCGAACACAAAACAAACATGATAAAATGAGCGAAGAACAGAAGACTCAGAACAACTACAGCGCCAGCAACATCACCGTACTTGAGGGCCTGGAGGCCGTCCGCGTACGTCCCGCCATGTACATTGGCGACGTCAATTTCCGCGGCCTTCACCACTTGGTTTACGAGGTTGTCGACAACTCCATCGACGAGGCCTTGGCAGGCTATTGCAACAAAATATACGTGAGCATTAATGAGGACAACAGCATCACCGTTGAGGACAACGGCCGCGGCATTCCCGTGGACATGCACGAAAAGGAACACCGCTCCGCCCTCGAGGTGGTCATGACCGTCCTCCATGCCGGCGGCAAATTCGACAAGGGCAGCTACAAAGTTTCCGGCGGCCTCCACGGCGTCGGCGTATCCTGCGTCAACGCCCTGAGCGACCACATGACCGTCAATGTTTTCCGCAACGGCAAAACCTACCAGCAAGAATACTCCAAAGGCAAACCCCTCTATCCCGTCAAGGAAATAGGCCCTGCCGATAAGACCGGCACCCGCGTTACCTTCCACCCCGACGGCACCATCTTCACCACCACCCAGTACGACTACGCCACCCTCCTCGAACGCATGCGCGAACTGGCCTACCTCAACAAAGGCATCGACATCACCATCGAGGATAAGCGCCCCCGCGAGGACGGCACCTTCCAGAAAGACCACTTCTTTAGCGAGAAAGGCCTGCGCGACTTCATCGCCTACTTGGACGAAAACCGCGTCAGCCTCATGCCCGAAGCCATCTACATCGAGGGCGAGCGCAACGGCATCCCCATCGAGATTGCCATGCAGTACAACAGCACCTACAACGAGAACATCCACTCCTACGTCAACAATATCAACACCCACGAAGGCGGCACCCACCTGGCCGGTTTTCGCAGCGGCCTCACCCGCACCCTCAAGGCCTACGCCGACCGTAGCGGTATGCTGGCCAAAGCCAAAGTGGACATAGCCGGCGACGACTTCCGCGAAGGCCTCACCGCCATCATCAGCGTCAAGGTGGCCGAGCCCCAGTTCGAAGGACAGACCAAGACCAAGCTGGGCAACAACGAGGTCCGCGGTGCCGTGGACTCCGCCGTCAGCGAGATGCTGGAGAACTACCTCGAAGAGCATCCCAACGAGGCCAAGATTATTGTCGAGAAGGTCATCCTTGCCGCCCGCGCCCGTCAGGCTGCCCGCAAGGCGCGCGAGATGGTGCAACGCGGCAACGTCTTCAGCAGTGCCGGACTCCCCGGCAAGCTGGCCGACTGCCAGGACGGCGACCCCAGCCAGTGCGAGATCTATTTCGTCGAGGGTGACTCGGCAGGCGGATCGGCCAAACAAGGACGCGACCGTCGCTACCAGGCCATCCTGCCCCTCCGAGGCAAAATCCTCAACGTGGAGAAAGCCATGCGCCACCGTGCTTTCGAGAGCGAGGAAATCAAGAACATCTATACCGCCCTTGGTGTCACCATCGGCACCCCCGAGGACAGCCAGGCCCTCAACCTCGAGAAACTGCGTTACCACAAAGTCATCATCATGACCGATGCCGATGTCGACGGTGCCCACATCGACACCCTGATGCTCACCTTCTTCTTCCGCTATATGCCCGAACTTATCGAGAACGGCTACGTCTACCTTGCCACTCCCCCACTCTACCTGGTCAAGAAAGGCAACAAGAGTTTCTATTGCTGGACCGAAGAGGAGCGCGAGCGCGCCATGGAGGCCGTCGGCGACAAGGGCGTACACGTCCAGCGCTACAAAGGTTTGGGCGAGATGAACCCCGAACAGCTGTGGGAAACCACCATGGACCCCGACAACCGGCAGCTGCGACAGGTCACCATCGAGAACGCAGCCTCGGCCGACCGTGTGTTCAGCATGCTGATGGGCGACGACGTACCCCCCCGTCGTGAGTTTATCGAAAAGAACGCCACCTACGCAACCATTGATGCTTAACTCCTAAACAATAACACTATGGATAAAAGAAACCTCTTGCTTATCAGCAACAGCACCATGCGCGGCGAGGCCTACCTCGGCTGGTGCAAGGACATGATTGCCGACTTTTGCCGTCGGCACAGTGTTAAAAAAGTACTTTTCGTCCCCTTTGCCGGCGTAAGTCTGGCTGAAGGCGGCCTCACCAAGAGCTATGATGCCTACGAGGCCAAAGTGGCCAAAGTATATGCCGAGTTTGGCGTGAAACTCACCAGCGTGCACCACAAGGCATTGCCCATCAATGCGGTTTACGACACCGACTGCGTGGCCGTGGGTGGTGGCAACACCTTCCACCTTGTTCGCCAACTGCAGCGCACGGGCCTTATGCAGGCCATCCGCCAACGCGCCTTCGACGGTATGCCCTACATGGGATGGAGTGCCGGCAGCAATGTGGCTGGTCCCACCCTCTGCACCACCAACGATATGCCTATCGTCATGCCCGACTCGTTCGACTGCATGGGTCTTGTCCCCTTCCAAATCAACCCTCACTACACCGATTTCTTCGACCCCAAACATGGTGGTGAAACCCGCGACGACCGCCTGAAGGAATACATCATGGTCAACCCCAAGGCCACCGTGGCCGCCATCCGCGAAGCCACCGCACTGCTGCTTGAGGACGGCAAACTCTCCCTCATTGGCAAACCCAACAAGATGAAGGTCTTCAAGACCAAGATGGAGAACACCAAAGAGTACGGTCTGGATGACGACATAACCTTCCTGCTGTAATTAATAAAAACAAGGTGGGTTCGACATGGGACCCACCTTGTTTTTCAATATACAAATATCAACCCATAAAACACTTTTACAATGAAATGGTTTATCAAATGCTTTAAGCAGTATGCCGACTTCAGCAGTCGTGCTCGCAGAAAAGAGTTCTGGTGGTTCACCGTCATCAATTTCATCATCATGCTGATTTTCATTATCGGTTTGATGGTACCCATCTTCAAAATGAGCTACGCTGTAGCCATGTCCGGTGGCGACCTTGAAGACTTCAACGAAATGGAAATGGTCGCGGCCATGCTAAAGAATCCGTTTATATACATATACTTGATATATAATCTGGCCGTGCTGGTCCCCAGCATCGCAGTCTTTGTCCGCCGTATGCACGACATTGGCCGCTCTGGCTACTGGGCCTTCCTCTACTTCGGTGCGTCCATCATAGCCCAGATAGTCAACTTAGGCAATTACGGAACTGGGGTCTCCATAATCATCGCTATGGTTCTGTTGTTCATCACCATTTTCTTCTTGGTCTGGCTCTTCACCGACTCGCAATACGGTCCCAACCAGTGGGGTCCCAACCCCAAGGGCGAGGGCAACCCCGAGGAAGTGACAACCGAAGAGGTGCAGCAATTATAGATACCCACTAACCCGCTGACACAATGTGCACTGTATCCATCCATATTGACGAAGAGGCCATCCGCAAGCATAATCCCGCCTTGTCCACAAAGGAACTCATCCAGCAGTGGCTCCAACGGCAGGTGGACATCATGATGGAAGACTGTGCTCATCCTTTCCGCACCCCCATGCACGAGTAATTCAACCCGAGGTATATATTATTGCAACGCAAACTAAAATTATTTAGAATTGTCAAAACACTTAACGACAGCCATATGACAAAATACATCGGGGCCCATGTCAGCGCCAGCGGCGGCTTGGGCAATGCCGTCCTCAACGCCGAAGCCATCGGGGCCAACGCCTTTGCCCTTTTCACCCGCAACCAGCGCTCATGGACCAGCAAACCCCTCTCCGCTGAAGAGATACACACCTTCCAGCAACTCGTCGCCGAGCGTGGATTCCAGCCCCAATACATCCTGCCACACGACAGCTACCTCATCAATCTTGGCAGCCCCGACGAGGAGAACCTCATCAAGTCGCGCAATGCCTTCTTAGACGAGATGACCCGCTGCCAGCAACTGGGACTCACCATGCTCAACTTCCACCCCGGCAGCCACCTCAACAAGATAAGTGAAGAGGAATGCCTCGACCAGATAGCCCGGGAGGTGAACTTGGCACTGAGCAAGACCGAGGGCGTCACCGCCGTCATCGAGAACACTGCCGGACAGGGGTCCAACCTCGGCTGGCGATTCGAGCACATCCGCCGCATCATCGACGGCATCGACGACAAGAGCCGTGTGGGCGTTTGCATCGACACCTGCCACACCCTGGCAGCAGGCTACGACCTCAGCACCGAGATGGGCTACCAATTCTGTTTCGACGACTTCGACAACATCATCGGTTTCCAATACCTCCGTGCCATCCATCTCAACGACAGCAAGAAAAATGCCGGCTCGCATGTCGACCGTCACGAAACCCTCGGCAACGGGTTCCTCGGCAACGGGTTCTTCGCGCGTTTCATGCACGACCCCCGCTTCGACAACATGCCCATCATCCTCGAAACCCCCGACCCCACCCGTTGGGCACAAGAAATAGCCTGGCTCCGCAGCCTCTGACAAGGCCGAACAACCAGGCCTATCAGGTACCCTCTCTCGCCCCGGCACAAGGGCGGGCTTCACCCCCCCCCCGGTCCAAAAGTCCACAGACGTTCTCGACCCCTGTTTGAGCAAAGAAAAAAAACACTATTTTATGTAATAAATCAAAAAAATAGTTACCTTTGCAATGTGAAAACAACCTAAAGAATCGTATAATAATTTAACAATCAGACGATATGAAAAAGATATTATCATTTTTAGGCAAAGTGCTATTGGGTTTAGTTATCGTAGCACTTCTTGCTTTGGGAGCATTGCAGATGTTAAAAGACAAGGCCGAAGAG
Organism: uncultured Bacteroidales bacterium; assembly: GCA_947168515.1. Classification (GTDB taxonomy): domain Bacteria; phylum Bacteroidota; class Bacteroidia; order Bacteroidales; family P3; genus Colimorpha. The sequence goes on along the minus strand of CAMVMF010000025.1, from coordinate 21,742 downwards.
ACGGGGGGCAACGATAGCATAGCCGAACTTCATAAGAACGACTGGGTGGACCTAGGGCTGCCAAGTGGTCTGTTGTGGGCCAAGTTTAACATCGGTTCTACCTCCGACTGGGACACCTCATACCTATATGCTTGGGGCGACAGCAAGTCTAAAGAATATTTTAGATGGCGCAATTATCGTTGGACCGAGGGAGACCGCACCCCAACCGATTCCGGAGTAAACTATCCAGGCCGTTACGATTCCGGTCCTGGCGACCACGGAAAACTCTTGAAATATTGCACCAATCCGAACTATGGCAAAGACGGCCTTGTGGACAATCTTACCACCCTGAAGCCCGAGGACGATGTGGCCACAATAGCTTGGGGCAAGGGAGCCCGCACCCCTACTCCCGAGGAATGGCTAGAGCTGAAGAACAACACCACCCAACGGTGGGAGACCCGCGGCAAAGAGGCCGGTATGGTTTTCGAGGGACGCAACGGCAACAGCATATTCCTGCCTGCGGTAGGCTATGAAGAAGATGGCTACTGGGAACGTTATAACGAGATGGGTAGTTACTGGACCAACACTCTTGGAGATAAGGGAATAGTGTACCGCACCTCTAACTGGGACTATCAGATTGATGTAGACGCCACCTACGGTGCCAAATGTTTTAAGTTTCACAAGTACAAACACATGGACATTGATAACGTGGTGCGTTATCGAGGGATGCCCGTTCGCGCAGTGCATCCCCGCATGGAATAGCCGAAGGACAATGCTCCATCTTGCCAGATGCCCGAGCCATCCGTTTGAGCTTTCCACCCCTATACCATTAGCTGATATGGTTGCGCACCACAGAGTCTTTCTCTTCACGTTTCCCTTCTGAGGACGCCGGCCTGAGACGCGTTTTCGACTCTTTGTGCTCATAGCCTCCGACATCGTGTTGAAAGCACAAAAACACCCGTGCTCATTCTTTACCACAGTTCTCTGTAGCCATTTCCAATAGGGTGATGAATCCTTATTGGCATATCGTCCAAGCTATTAGAGGATGAGCCACATCTTTGGTTGGCAGCCTTTAGATAAAAAGCGGAACGGCTTTGGAGCCGTTCCGCAAACGAATCAAATCACTGAAATGAGGGTGATTTCTACTTGGTAGAACTATTGGTAGAGGGCTGATAGTCGGTCACAAGGCGGACGCAGAAGAGACTATTGCGCGGTATGTCGTTTGTGATGTACTTCCCGTTGCCTGTGAAGTAGATAGCCTGGCACTTGTTGGCATTATTGTTGGCACTATACGAGAGACGCGATTTCATATTTCGGACGATAGCGGATAATCTTTAGCTTAATATGAGGTGTTGAAGTAATAAGGTTAAGATGATGATTAATGTGAGAGCACCAAAGTTCTCCGCTTCGCTATCGAAAACATTCATTGGATGTTTTCTTCACTCCGAAAAAGCTAATCAGACGACATTCAGTAGCCCCACACTGCGGGCAGGGATATTGAGCGTTTGCCCTCATGGCAATTGATAGAAGTCCCCAAAATCAAGATTGAGCCTATATGCCCATAATCAGCCATACCCGACACTAGAGGATTGTTTTTCCCTAGAACACTTGCGAGCAAAAAAAAAGGGGTATAGCACATAAAGAGCCATACCCCTAAAACATATCATAAAAAAAATCACCTAATCAATGCTACGGTGCCTTTGCGCTGGTGGGTGAGGCCGTCCTTATCTACGTATAAGATCACATATACATAGCCTCCCTGAGGCAGGGCACGACCTTTGTAGGTACCGTCCCATGCTTGGTTGATGTCGATGCTGTGGAACACCTGATGGCCCTGGCGATTAAAAATAGTGATACGGTAGTTGGCGACACTGGCATCGGACTTGTTGAGGCGGGCGCGGAAGGTCGTGATATCCGGGTTGTCTGAATTGGGGGCGAAAGCATTGGGCACCCACAAGATAGTGTCTTCTATCACGCCGTTGTTGATGGTACTCTTCTCAGCCTTCGTAGAGGGGATATTCTCTACCACTGGTCTCTCCTCCTCTACCACGGGGCTAGGCTCCGTCCTGGGTTTAGCGGGAATGGTCTTGGCAGCGGAAACAGCTGCGGACCCACTCCTATTTTCAACGGCGGGCTTGCTCTCCACCTTGCTTTCTTCAACTGCAGGAATGGACGGGGCCGTCATTGTGGCCACGGCTGTCGCAGCAGGGGCAACAGGTTGCTGGTCTGCCATCTCCACCACCATCTGCTGCTGGGCAGTGGGATTCATGACGGGCTGCTGCTGAGCACGCTGCTGGGCAGCTTGGGCGGCAAGAGGCTCATTGGCTGGCGAAGGTTGGACGACAGTTTCCGTCACCTGAGCCACTGGTGGCATCACCGACTGGGGAACATCATTCTTGGTATCATACGGCCACAAAACCACCGTTGCAATGGCTGCCACGGCAACCAACATGCCGATGGAGCCGCCAACAGCCTGACGGCGGAACTCCTGACGACGCAGCGTCTTCTGGATTTTGTTCCACACCTCAGGATCGGGCTGAGTGGTATAATTTTTCAATTTGTCATTCATATCGTAGCTTTCTTTATATTCAATAATTTCTTTCTTAGCATCTGGCGGGCCCTTGACACATTGCTGCGGATGGTAGACTCGGGGTGTCCCAACTCTTCGGCAATCTCCTGATAATCCATCTCCTCCACCTCACGCATGTTAAACACCAACCGGTATTGCTCTGGCAGTTCCTGTATGGCACAGACAATCTGGTCCATCGTGTATCCGCCATCCTCCAACGGACTGTCGTCATCAACTGCCTCCAGTTTTTCTTGCATCTCCATGGAGTCCAAGTCAGAGTACTGTATTCTGCGGTTGCGGGTGATATAATTGATGGACACGTTCACCATAATCTTATACAACCACGATTCGACAGCCGATGCGTTCTTCAGTTTGCCGATATTTTCAAAGGCCTTAATAAAACCGTCGTGAAGGAGGTCTTGTGCCTCGTCACGCGAATGGGTATATCGCATACAGACACCCAACATCATCGGGGAAAACTTTTCGTACAGCATCTTTTGCGCTGTCGACTGCCTTTTCTGGCAACCCGCCACGATATATTCCATTTCGGTTTTCATTCGCCTATTAGACACCTAGAACACGTTTTTGTTGCAAAAATACAAAAAAAAATTTTACCTCCCCAATCCTTTCTAAGGCTAAAACAATTAAAGTATTGAAGAAAAAGAAGAAATCAAGCTCACAACCCAAAGGCTGGCGGACCATACAAAAGCCGAAACATCAGAAAAAGCGGATGCGATGCCAAGTACTTTTTGCCCCATGCCGATATCCCGCGGCACTCGAAAATGAACGTACCTCAGCCATCAACACCTTAGCTAAACAACAATGCCGGCAACTATGATATAGCACCAGCAACCGCAAGGAGGGGGCACCGTCTTCCCCCGTTAGGATGACCATTCCAAGACAGTAAAAGTTCTAGAGAACAAAAAATATTGTTACCATATCTATTTTTTTTTGTATTTTTGCAGATTGAAATAACGGCAGCTGACTCTATCGCCGGCGGTATCCCCAACAGATACCGCGGGAGGAAAGTCCGGGCAACACGAGCCACCATACTTCCTAACGGGAAGGCAGCAGGAAGGCAAGCGTCCTGCTGACAGCAAGTGCCACAGAAAGAGAAACCGCCTTCGGGTAAGGGTGCAAGCGCGGGGTAAGAGCCCACGACAGGCGGCAGCAATGTCGCCCGATGGCAAACCTTATGGGTTGAAAGACCAAATATACCGACAGTGAAGGGCAGGCTCGCCCGTTGTCGGGGGGTAGGTTGATAGAGGCCGGCGGCGACGCCGGCAGTAGATTGATGATAGAGGCTGTCGTCCGCGACAGGACAGAACCCGGCTTATGAGGCTGCCGTTTTTTTATATTGAACTAAACAATGCTACGTCGATGAAGAAAAAATTATTATGGCTCATGGCCACTGCCTTGCTAACCGCCTCCTGCTACAACGAGGGCACCTTGGTGAATAACCCCGCCCCGCTGCTGCAGTACCAGCACAAGCCTACAGAGGCAAGACTGCTGACTTTAGCCAAGAGCTATGCCGAAGCCATCAACCAAAACCTAAAGGACCAAGTCATCCATCCCGGCCAGTACGCCGACTACGGGGTAGCACTGGCTAAGCTGGGGCTACAGGAGCAGGCCAACGTGATGTTCAACAACGAGAAAACCTTCTTCCCCAACAGTACCAAATATGTCGAATTCCTCAAGCGTACCTACACCCCCAACCTTTTTGCCGACAACCATTTCGACACCAGCAAGATTGATGTCAAGGCCCTCGACTCCATCCGAGTGGAATATACGCCGGAGGAACTGGCCGCACAGCAGGAGCTGGAGGCCGACCCCGAATACCAGAAGATGCTGAAGCTGCAGCAACTAGAAGAAAAGGAAGCCAAGGCCGCCGCCGTGAAGAAAGCCCGCGAGGAACGTGCCAAGGCCAAGAAGGCCGAGCGCAAGGCCCAAACCAAGGCTAGGGAAAAGGAGAAACGAGAGAAAGAACAGGCCAAAAAAGCCGCAGAAAAGGAACGCGCCAAGGCCAAGAAGGCAGAACAAAAGGCCAAGGAAGAGGCCAAAAAAGCCGAACGAAAGGCTAAGGAAGAGGCCAAAAAGGCTGAAATAGAAGCCAAGAAGGCGGCCGAAAAGGCGGCCGCCGATGCCAAAAAAGCCGAACAAAAGGCCCAGAAAGAGGCCGAAAAGGCTGCTCTGAAAGCCCAGAAAGAAGCTGAAAAAGCAGAAAAGGCCGCCAAGAAAGCCCAAAAAGAGGCCTCAAAGGCATCCCAAGAATCGGATGTCGAAGCCGAAGATGAATAGCACAGCCGACAGAACCAACCCCATACCAACATAGCACCATGAAACACACAACGATATTCATCACACTTATCAGCCTCCTGCTGGTTGTCTCCTGCAAGAGCGAGAAGAAGGTGACCACATACGAAGACCTTTACAAAGAACAGCCCTTTACCATCCTTATTGCTCCCACCCAGGACAACACCAAGCGTCCTCAGGAAAAGAGCACACAAGACCGTGTGCTCAACGAAGAGCTGGACATGGCAGCCACCTTCCTACAGCAAAGCTGCGTGGAACCCCTGGTCAGCCAAGGCTACTACGCCATCCCCCCTCTGGCCGGCAACACCATCCTGCAGAAGTACAACAAGAGCTATCGTGAGTTGATGCAGGGCAACATTACTGACCTCCACAGCCTTTACGGCATCGACGCCATCCTGTTGGTGGCCATACACAAATGGAAGGAACCCGAAGTCAACGAAGTGGTTGTCTTTGCCGAATACACCCTACGCTCCGTCAAGACCGGACAAGAGCTGATGCACACTTGGGTACGTGGCGACAAACTGCAACCCGTCGACGACAAAGGCGAACCCATTGAGCTGGCCGCCGACTATAAGTTTATCCAGACCACCCAGATGGAGCCCCGCCTGGCCCACCGCTGCCTATTGCTGCAGGGCATGAGCGACTTCGCCCTTCGCAATATGCCTACCAGTGCCAGCCGCTGGATGTTCAAACAAGACCAATACACCTCAGCCAACCCCAATTTCTACAGCTTCCTGATGAATCCCGACGGAAGTATTGAAAGAGAGAAATATAACGAAGATGCTTTTGGCAATGAATGCTTCACGGATTGAACTGTCCCTCACTCCTGCCCTCTACGACTGGCGCAGCATCAAACAGCACCACACCGTGGTGGCTGTCGACGTGTTGCGTGCCACCACGGCCATCTGCGCCGCCTTTGCTGCCGGTGTCGAAGAGATAGTCCCTTTGGACAATCTAGAAGCTCTCGACCACTACCGCCAGCAAGGTTACCTGCGGGCCGCCGAACGTGGGGGCAAGAAAGTGGACGGCGCAGAATGCGGCAACTCGCCGACCGAATACCTAGCCATGGACCTCCATGGCCAGCGCATAGCCTACAGCACCACCAACGGCACCGTGTGCATCCTCCGGGGCAGCGATGCCGACCGCACACTAGTCGGTTGTTTTGCCAACATCAGTGCTTTGACCGAAACGTTGCTGCAAGAACCTCAGGACCTGGTCATCCTCTGCAGCGGCTGGAAGAACGACTTCAGCATCGAGGACACCCTCTTTGCCGGAGCCCTCTGCCAACGGCTCATCCAAAGAGGACAATACACCTCCTCACACGACCCCGTTCACATGGCCATGGACCTGTGGAACCTCTGCCACAACGACCCCCACGCCTACTGCCTGCAGCATGCCAGCCATGTGAAACGGCTGCAGGGATTCGGCGAGACTGCTAACCGCGACATCGCCTTTGCCTTCCGGCAGGACACCTGCCCCCTGGTACCCTACCTCCATGACGGAGTCCTCACAGTGAATCATACACAATCCAAATAACACTAAACAATGAAGAGAGTCATATTCATTATCATCATGCTAATGGTAGTCTGGGCCTCAAACGCACAACGGAGTGACTCACTTTCCTGCAACTACGACCACTCCTTCCAACCCCTTCGCGCCATTGCCCCGGCAGCCCTTATCACCACGGGCTCTTTCATCGCCGGATCGGAATATTTGCACACCCATATCGACATACCCATCCATCAGTGGCTGCTACGTGATGCGCACGAACCCTTCCCCATAGACAACTACCTCCAGTATGCCCCCCTGGCCACCGTGCCGATACTGAAGCTCTGCGGAGTGGAGAGCAAGCACCAGTGGCGCGACCTGGCCAGCCTGACCGGAGGGTCTATCATACTGGCCACCACTTTCAGCCTAGGATTCAAAAACATTCTTAGAGAGGAACGGCCCTACGGAGGTGTCTACAACAGCTTCCCCTCGGGCCACACCATCACGGCCTTCATGGGGGCCGAAATCCTCCGGCGCGAGTATGGCGAGGAGTATCCCGGCATCGCCATAGCAGGTTATGCCGTGGCCAGTGGCGTTGGTTTCATGCGTGCCTACAACAACAAGCATTGGACCTCCGACGTATTGGCCGGAGCCGGATTCGGCATCCTCAGCGCAAGCCTTACCTATTGGCTGGCCCCATACCTGAGATTCTAAGCGTCTGCCACCGCCATCGGCCCCACCGCCATAACTACTCTATCGAACAGCAGATGGCGGCCGACGGAACACCAACTGGCAACATCATACCCCAACATCATGCTACTAAAAAGTATCGCACATATCGAGACGTGCTTCACCACCAAATTCGGTGTGCCGCGGCAGGCCGGCATAGTGGAAACACCCGGAAGGATAGTCTTCGAGCCTGAATACCGTGTCCCCGAGGCCGTGCGCGGACTGGAGGGTTTTGACTATATATGGCTGATATGGCAATTCAGCAAAGCAGTTCGCGACAGTTGGTCCCCCACGGTGCGTCCTCCCAGACTGGGGGGCAACGAGCGCATCGGTGTCTTTGCCACTCGCAGTCCTTTCCGCCCCAATGCCCTCGGCCTCTCCTCTGTCCGGTTGGACCACATCGACCTAGACCCGGCGCTGGGCCCCCTACTCTACATCACCGGCGCCGACCTAATGGACGGAACCCCCATCTACGACATCAAGCCCTACCTCCCCTATACCGACAGCCATCCAACGGCCCGCAGTGGCTTCGCCACACGGCCTGCCGAGAGACTCCTTGAGGTCGTTTGCAGTCCCACCTTACTGGAAAAAATACCCCAAGGACTCCGCCAACCGCTCCTCGATGTCCTCTCCCACGACCCACGTCCACAATACCAGCACGACCCCGACCGCATCTACGGCATGCTGTTCTCCGGCCACGAAATCAAATTCCGCGTAGACAACAGCCAACTCTACGTCACCGCGATCGAATAACGGTGCGTACTAGAAAACGTCGCTGCAGCATAATGGAGGCAACGGCACTGCCCCATACAGCATCTCGTTGAGACACGACTATGGCGACCATTTGCGGGCAGCCTGTTGCAACCCAGCTATGAGAAATAAATAAAGCCCCCACCGTAGACGATGGGGGCTTTGTTCGTATTAGCGTATGTGATTAGGCTTCTTTGATGTTGGGTTCTTCGAGGCCCAAGTGTTTCTTACGGTCGACAACCTTGAGGTAGAGGCCGATGAGGAGGGCGGCAGCACCCAGGCAGGCAAGCATCACCAACGGCCAGGTGTAGTCATAGGAGACAGCCACCTGCTCGCTGACGGCAGCCACCTGCTGCTGAGCCTCAGCGGCAGTCATGGTGCCGGCCTCAACGGCAGCCTGCGTCTGTTCCTTGATGGCATCAATCTGGGCCACAAGTTCGGGATTGGTGTTGTCGAGCACCTTGCCAATGAGCAGCGGGAACAGCCAGAGACCGATGTTCTGAATCCAGAAAATCAGCGCATAGGCAGAGCCGATAATCTTCTCGTCCACCAGCTTGGGCACAGAAGGCCACAAAGCAGCGGGTACCAGTGAGAAGGAAGCACCCAGAACCAAGATGGTCACATAGGCCACGATGACACCACCAATGGCAGAGCCCTTGAACTGCGGGAGGATGAAGGCAAAGGTGAGGTGGCAGACAACCAACAGGATGGAGCCAATGAGGAGCATTGAGGCAGCCTTACCCTTATGGTCGACATAGTTGCCGAGGATAGGCGTGATGGCCACAGCCAACAACGGGAAGACGGCGAAAATAGTCTCAGCGGTGCCGCGCATGTAACCCATGTAGCAGTACACCACAAGGGCCACAACAGCAAGACCCATCAGGGTGACCTTAAGGCTCTTGTTCTTGGAGAAATTGCTGGCGAAAGCGCAGGCAGCTACGGCAAGCATAATAATGTACTGGACGATGGTCACCGAGTCTCCGCCCCAGAAGGTGTTGGGGTCGGCAGCGTTGAGGGTGAGGTTGCACTGCAGCATGTTGACGGCATACTTCTGGAAGGGGAAGATGGCGCTATAGTACAGCACGCAGAGGAGAGCCACCAGCCAGAAACCGAGGCTGGAGACAATCTTTCCAATATCTTTGATCTTGAAGGGGTCGTCCTTCTCTTCGGCCTCGCCGGTCTGGGAGTCGAGTTTCTTGTCCATGAAGAAATAGACAATAAACATGATCAGAGCGATGCAGAGAAGCACTACGCCGAAGGCCACAGAACGGCTGACATCGATGCTGCCGCCCAGCTTGGCAAAATAGGGAGAGAAAATCATGCAGGTGGCCACACCCAGACGGGCGAGAGCCATCTCAGAACCCATGGCAAGAGCTGTCTCGCGGCCTTTGAACCACTTGACGATACCGCGGCTGACGGTGATACCGGCCATCTCGCATCCGCAGCCGAAAATCATAAAGCCGCAAGCAGCCAGTTTGGCCGAAGCGGGCATGCCACGATAGAAGGGGGCCACACCTATTTCCTCGAACAAGGGGATATAGTTGAGGTGATTGGTGAACCAGGTCTCTAAGCCGCTGCCCATGAAGCTCTCACTGACGGCATAATATTTGATAATGCCACCCACGAGCATCACCGTACCCGAAAGCACAGCGGTGAAGCGAACGCCCATCTTGTCGAGGATAATACCGGCGAAGATGAGGAAGAAGACAAAGACATTGAGGAACACCTCCGACCCTTGCATCGTGCCGAAAGCCGTGGAGTCCCATCCACGCTCAGACATCATCAAATCCTTAATGGGGGACAAAATGTCCATGAAAATGTAGGAGCAAAACATGGCCAAAGCCAAAAGGAGCAGGGCAATCCAACGCATTGCCGCACTGTCTCTAAGTGTTTTAATAGTTTCTGTCATAATATTAATAATTTGTTTTACTTTTTTTCAATTGAGAATGCAAAAGTACAAAAAAAAATTGTAATTTTGCATTTTCAAATGATATTTAAACAAAAAAATGAAAATCAATCCCGACACACTACCTTTCTTCAGCGAACTGCTCACCCACAACAACCGCGACTGGTTCAATGCCAACAAGTCCCGCTGGACCGCCATCCTGTCTGACTTCACCGATTTCACCCAGGCCCTCATCGATGCCATGACACCCCTGGACCCCGGCCTGAAAAACCTACAGGCCAAACAATGCATCTACCGCATCTACCGCGACCTGCGGTTCACCACCGACAAACGCCCCTACAAAACCCATATAGCCTGCTTCCTCTACTCCGGCGGCGACCGCACCGTCTGCTCCCCCGGCTACTACCTACAGCTGGGCTACTCCGACTTCGACATGCAAAACGGATGCTCGCTAGGCGGGGGATTCTTCATGCCGTCGGCCAAGCAGTTGGCCGCCATCCGGCAGGAGATCTTCTACTCCGTCGACGAGTTCAAAACCATTCTTGCCGAACCCAGCTACAAGAAATACTACGGCGACACATTCTTCACCCGCAAGAAACTCTCGCGCCCGCCCAAGGGCTATCCCGCCGACTGGCCCGATGTGGACCTACTCAAATGGACCGACTACACCAGCATGCACACCATGCCAGAGAAATACATCCTCTCCGACAAGCTCTTCGACCAAGTGCTGAAAGTGTGGAAGGCCAGCATCCCGCTCAACCTATTCCTCGAGCGGGCCATCGAAGACATTCATGAATAACAAAAATAACACACTCAATATGGCAACAATTTACGATTTCAACCTGCTCGACAAAAAAGGCAACACCGTCAGCCTCGACCAGTACAAAGGCAAAGTCCTCCTCATCGTCAACTCCGCCACCGGCTGCGGCTTCACCCCTCAGTACGAAGACCTCGAAGCCATCTACCGCCGCCTCAAGGACCAAGGGCTCGAAATCCTCGACATCCCCTGCGACCAGTTCGGCCACCAAGCCCCCGGCTCCGACGACGAAATCACCGAGTTCTGTACCCTCCGCTTCGGCACCGACTTCCCCCAGTTCAAGAAAAGCGAAGTCAACGGTCCCAACGAGCTGCCCCTCTACACCTTCCTCAAAAGCCAGAAAGGCTTCGAAGGCTTCGACATGGACAACAAGATTGCCCCCCTACTCGTCGACATGTTCGACAAGACCGGCACCGAATGGCGCACCTCCTCCGACATCAAATGGAACTTCACCAAATTCCTCGTCAACCGCAACGGCCAAGTCGTTGCCCGCTTCGAACCCACCAAAGACATGGCCCAAGTAGAAGACTGCATCAAAGCCATCCTTTAACCCATACCTGCGAACAACAAACGGCCACAGAATAACCCACCCCCTACTCTTCTACCTAATGACAATAACATAATGATGGTTTCTATTAATACGTTTTAAGAGCGCGTACATCCGGTATGCTGAGCTCTAACTGCTTGTTACGAGGGTGTCTCAAAAGTCAGGGACATCCTCGTTTCATTTAACCAATCGTTTGAGGTATGGTCAAATATAAGCATTTCTCATTAGTGTATACATACTCATAAGACATCCTCACGCTGCTTTGCAACGTTATTGTGGGCTTGCCCTTCTGGGCTATTTATAGAAGTCCCCCTTTTAATAATCGATACAATCATCGCCAAAGCCTCGTGACAGTCACTTCTCTTGTGCTTTCACCAGTCGATTGGTTTCAGCCGCTGGCGGGCCTGCTCACGCGGCATGAGGTTGAAGTGCCACCACTCCGACCGCAGAGGCAGCAGCCCCGCCTCTTTCATGACACGGCGCAGCAGACGGCGGTTTTCAAAGGCCTCACGACTGATTTTGCCTTCGCGGACCAACTGGGCCTCATTGCCCGTATGGGCCTCGGGACCAAAATGGTCAAATGCCGTCCCCATATCCAGCAGCCGACCCAACGTGTCGACCAGAGTGACATCCACCGCAGCCCCGTAGTTGTGCAGTCCCGGCCCATGTTTGGGGTTGGAGACATAGATATTGCGGGGTGTGCCGGCCACCAGATGGAACATCTTACGTTGGATAGAGAGCGGCCGTGCGGCATCCAGTATCATCAACGACAGGTCCGGCCGCTCGGCCCGCAGCTGCTGCTGCGCCCTGGCCACCTTCTCGGCCATCTGTGGCAGCAGGAAAGCCTTGTGCAGGTCGGCATACAGCACTTCTCCAACAAAGTTGTCCGCGGTGGCATACACCAGGTGCACCTGAATGGTGGGGTCCAACTCCTGCACATCCACGAGTCCGAATGACCGCAGCATGGCCTCTGTCTTGGTGTCGGGAGCGGCAGCGGGAGCCTCTTCGACCATGCTGTCCGGGGACGGCTCCACGGCACATTCCGCATCGGCCCGATGCTGCCGGCACCCCACAGCCGCCAGCCCTGCCGCCAGCAGGCATAAGAACAGCCTGGCATGCATGCTCATGTTCCTTCCTCGTCGCATCACAAATCACGGGCCTGAAACCGCGCTACGCGCAGTTCCAGATAACTATATTTGCCGTTGAAATGCTCGTAGACATCTTTGAGTGTCGTCATGTCTCGGTGTTCCAACAAATAGTCTATTATCTCGTCCTGTCCCTCGTCCGAAACCACCAAATCGGCATCCAGCTCGCCACTCTCCACGGCGGTATAGAGGTAGCCCTCCACCGTGCCCACCGCCCGCAACATGGAGCCAGCCACCTCTTCTATCGACTTGCCTTCGGCAAAAAGCCGGGCCGCCTTGCGCCATTTCGGCTCCTTGGCTCCTGCCATCTCCTCCTGGTAGTCTTCCACCATCTGCACAATCTCCTGGCCGTATTTGACCACCTTGGCCTGGCCCAGTCCGGGTATTTTCAGCAGGGCCTTGCCGTCGCGGGGCAGCTTGTCGGCAATGGCCAGAAGGCTCTTCTGTTGGATAATGGTGTAGGCCGGCAGCTGCTCCTCACGGGCCTTGGTGGCGCGCCATTTGGTGAGGATCTTGACAAGTTTGGGGTGGCTCACGTTGCCGTAGACCTCCTCGTCCTTCTGCACCCGTTGCCGCTGAGGCTTCTGCAAGGCAAAGTCGACTTTGGTTTTCTGGTATCTGGCCACATCGAACCCCTCTTTTTCCACCTGCCGCAGCAGGGCAGCCTTCAGTCCCATCGAAGCGTTCCAGTTCTCGGCCAGCTCCTTGAGCCTTTTGGACACCTCTTTGTTGTCCACGCTAACGCCCAGCATCGGCCTCACCTTGGCATCTATCTGCTCCAACTGCGGCAAGAAATAGCCGACAGCCTTGGCGATGCGCTCCGCCAACAGAGGGGCTGCCTGCTGTTCGGGCATCTGGCTGATGGAGGAAAGCTGTATACGGAACCGCTCCGCCACACCCGACACCTGAGACGACATGGTCCCCGCCAGCTGCGACAGGTCGCTGCTATTCTGGGGATAGGTGGTGCGCAGATGGTCCTGGAACAGTCGTTCCAGCTGTTCCAGGTCATGCTGTATGGCGCCAAAACCGAAGAGCTCGAAGAGCACATCGTAATAATAGGCCGCCTTGTAGTAGCCCAACTTGGACTCAGCCTCTTCCATCGGGGTAAGGGTAGCGTTAAAGTGGTCTATATCCGTGCTGCCGATGGCATTATGCGCCGAAATGGGGGTCAGCAGCGTCAGTCCCTCCAGACTGCGGCAGCGACTCAGGGCCACATATACCTGTCCGTAGGTGAAGGCGGCCGCGGCATCCACCTGCACGCGGTCGAAAGTCAGCCCCTGGGCCTTGTGGATGGTGATGGCCCAAGCCGTCTTCAAGGGGTACTGCGTGAAAGTTCCGTCCACAACCTGCTTGATGGTGTTGTCCCGAGGGTCTATCTCATATTTGATGTTCTCCCATTGTTCGGGCGTGACGCGGATGGTGTCGCCATCCTCGTCCACTACCACCACTGCTTGTTCGGTCTTGCCATCGGCATCGTTCTGGGTCTGCAGCCCCTGCACCGTGCCCAGCTTGCCGTTGAAATAGCGATGCCCGCCGCTGCTGTCGTTCTTGACAAACATCACCTGCGCGCCGGGCTTGAGCGTCAGCTCCTTGTCGGTGGGGAAAGAAGTCTCGGGGAAGTTGCCCTCTATCTGAGCATGGAGCGTGAAGGGCGTCGTCCTCAGCTCCTCCATCCGCTGCCTGTTGACCCTGTCGGCCTGGTAGTTGTGGGTGGTGAGCAGGATGGGCTCCTGTGTCTTCTCCTTGGGTCCGACAGTCCCGGCCCCTTGGGGCCGTGGGTCCTGCGACGGCTTCACCACGCGGGCATTCAATGCCCTGAGGGTGGCCTCGTCAAACTGGTTGTCGCGGATATTGTTGAGCAGCTGAACGAACGTGGGGTCCTGCTGCCTGTAGATCTTAGACAGCTGGATGGTGATGTAGTTGACCTTTTGCAGGGCCTTGCTGTGGAAAAAGAATGGCGAAGGATAGACCCGGTCCATATAGGGCTTCTCGTCATCGGTAACCACGGGGGCCAACTGCTGCACATCGCCTATCATCAGCAGCTGCACGCCACCAAAAGGACGGCTATTGCGGCGATAACGCCTCAACACGGCGTCTACGGCATCCAGCAGGTCGGCCCGCACCATGCTGATTTCGTCTATTATCAGCAAGTCGAGGGTGCGAATAATGTCGATTTTCGATTTTCGAAACCCCTTCCTCTGGTCCGGCATCTGATATTCCGTCACCAGCTCGGGCACATCGGGCAGATAGGGGCAAAAGGGCAGCTGGAAGAAACTATGGATGGTCACACCGCCGGCATTCACTGCCGCCACGCCCGTGGGGGCCAGCACCACGTTGCGTTTGTTGCAATGTTCCTTCACATGGTGCAGAAAAGTGGTCTTTCCGGTGCCGGCCTTGCCCGTCAGAAAAATGGACACACCCGTCTCCATCACATATTTTTCAGCCAGTTCTATCTGAGGATTTGTCTCCATGCGTTACTTTTTTGAGTCTGCAAAGATACTAAAAAAAACGCTCTAGTATAAAGTATGACTGTTTTTTTTGCATATAGGCTCAATGTCGCGTCTCTCCGAGACGCTGAGTTGTAGGGACTTTGCTTACCCCACACTGCGGTCCTTGTGTGGGGTTAGGTAGATTCAGCCACTCCGAGGCTGTTGAAAAAAAAGTCAAATACGGAACTAGAGCAAAAGAAACCCTGGGCGCAAAACCCGTAGCCATTAACGGCAATCCCGCCCAACCCAGCCGGCCCCTGCCGCGGCAGCCCACGCCATTGCCCGCCCTGGTGCCACGCGCCCACTCCCTCACACACAAAAAAAAGCGGCCCCCCAAAACCCCTGGCGAACCGCTTCTAGGCATTAAAATTGATATGAGACAAAATAATAATATAAGGAAACTAATGCCTTTCGTTCTACATTACTGCACTGTGGTAGGCAGCTGCCTTGCCACGCCATGCTGTTGCTGACCGTCTGCCGTCGCTATCCGGCATCCGCTAGTGCCTGTGCTTGGCCTTTCTCTCCTACCTCCGGCCCCCTTCTTGCGAAGGGGGGTGTGCCAACAGGTAGTTGCAACGATAATAATTGTTTATTAACACTAAAACAATTTAATTAACCAATACATAGCCAAACACTCAATACGTACCAAAACAGCCTATTGCTGTCTTGTGCGTTTTTTTGAAACTCTAGTCGGAGGTGAATGTAGAGGATGCTGCCTGACGGCCAAAGCGGGCACTATACCGCCTTTTTCGTCATGTGTCATTTCTCAGCTTCTTCCTCGAGAGCTTCAAAAAAATCAATTTGGCAGGTCTTCTGACTCGCTCCCCGTGGCATCCGTCTTCCCATGTGGCTTGGCACCACACAGTGACGTTTCTCTTTGGAGGCTGCGGCTATTGTTGGAGCTTACAGCAGCGGGACTGTTCAGGACTCGCACCTGATTCCCTTTTAACATCCATCAGACTGATTTCCGCAACCTTGCGGTCGGAAATCCTTGTCTCATGGACGACCAAATCGGATGCAAAAATACAAATAATATTCCATTCCGCAACAGAATACCTCAAATTTAACAGCCATTAACATCCTTAAGTTCAACTCATGAATGCAACACTATGAAAAAGAGAGCGGATGGCTGGGAAAGGCACATCGCCGATTCCCCATTGGGGGAGCCAACCATTATCAGAAAGATACGATGGAATGATACCGCACTATATCATGCCATATTGGGTCGCGTACGCGATAGCCTCTGATATGTTTTTTACTCCCAGTTTCGAAAACACCTGTCGGCGGTAAAACTTGATGGTCTCCACCGACTTGAACATCATCCTTCCTATCTGGTCTAACGAAAAGCCCTGCGTTGTGAGCCTTAGCATAGACCGCTCGTCACCAGATAAGTGTACTACATTGAGTGGTTCCCATCTCCTGTTTTCTGAAGAATAAGAGAAAACATAGTCGGTGTCCTCAATGGCAGCCAGGATCACCGGCCCATCGCTGTGCACAGATGGCGACACAAGGCCAATCATGTACCTAGGATTCCCATCGTTGTCAAAATCAAGAAAACGCAACTTGTGGCACACCATGATCAAATGCGTATCATAATTGATATGAAAATTCAGAAACATAGACAACCGCCTCCTGTCCTCCATTGGTATTTCCGCAAAACCCGAAGTAAGCATGAATTGCACATCTTTCAGTATATCCTTTTCTGTGTCGGGCACCAAGTTTGAGAAATAGCCAAGCCCTTGTTCCAGCACCTCCTGCTCCGACAGTCCACAACGCAAAAGAGGATAATCCGAAGAAAACACAAATTGGGCAGAACTTAAATCCATAATATACACACCCTGATATGACAATGCCGCAAAGGTTTTAGCCATTTCGATATAATGCTCTATTCTGTCCGATGCATTTGCGCAACCTTTTGTATTCCTTGTACTATTCATGATTATCCTATATGTCATTCGGTTTGCAAAAATACAAAAAAAATTACACAATTGTGTAGAAAACGCCCCATTCGAAGCAATATTACACTTTAGTGTAGTGGCGATGCTGTAGAAAAAACGTAATTTTGCAATGTTATTTCGAAATGACAAAACGTAATAAGTAATTTAAAAAGAGAATACAAACTAACAATTATCAACTTAATAAAAATCTATTATGAAAAAAATTCTTTTTTTAATCTCCGCCGTGGCCATCATAGGTAATCTACAGGCCCAAAACACATCGGAGAATCACAGATTCGTTTTAGGACTAGAATACGGTGCTACCACCAGCCTCAACTATTCCGCCCTGTCAGCCTTCGAAGACAATACGGCTAGTTATACCATGCCTACCGCAGCGTTCTTTCTGGGACTCAAGAGCTCAAACACTGGACGCTATTGGGGATTATCCATCGAAGGGATGACCGCACAAACTTCGCAACCCAGCGAAAAGAATTTTTACAACACTATGGCGTTACTATCTACCAAACGCAGCTTACCGCTGACTGGCAACCTCAATGTATGGTATGGATGCGGCGTAGGTGCCGCCTGGTTGCGGAACCAATACACTATGGGTGGAGACGACTTGAAAATCAACCGTTATGGATTGGCCGTGAAATTTGAAGGAGGTCTGATTTATAATGTCAATAGCTACTCTTATGTCGGACTGACCGGCGGATTTGTTGCCGTTTCTTTGATTACCGATCAATACGATGTTCCGGCAGGCTACGCCAAAAATCAGAGCAATTCGATCTTCGGTAGGCAAATAATGCTCAACTATGGAGTAAGATTCTGAGAACTGCCTAAGCCTCCATGCCCATGGCAGATGCATTACCATCCATTATAGGAATCATCGAAAATCTAAGTGCAAGCTAAGCGAGGCCGTGCGGCCTCGCTTAGCTGCTTTTAGCACCGCCCCATCCCTACATTCTTCTGGGGGCATCCTGTCCTTCTCCATCTCCGTGCTACCACAATGATAGGGGAAAAGCATCAGACTGCGTCTTGCCCCAATCACCGTTCCATTCAGAATTACACTTTTGTGTAGTGGCGATGTCGTGAAAAAATCGTACATTTGCATCGTCTATTTCGAAATGACAAAACGCAATAAGTAACTTAATAAGAACAAAAATGAAAAGATTAACCCTATTTTTGGCAAGCCTGATTATTTGCAGTTTTACATGTGTTCATGCCCAAGAAGAGCCAACAAATAAAAAAATAGAAGTGGACGTGGCAGTAATGCCTGTCACAAAGGCAATATTAAATCAGGCTGATGTTATTTCAGCGGACATTGCAATAAGATACAAGCTATCTGATAACTTTTCGGCAGGTGTGTGTGCAAGTCCCACGTTTATAGATTATGGGTATGGGTATGGCGAAACCAACTATATCCCGTTCTTTCTGTCCTTCCGTTACAATTTTATGGACAACAAGACAATTACGCCCTACCTTCTACTGAATCTAGGAGGCTCATTTATTCAACTTGAGCCTGATGCCGAATTCCAAGGAAAGTTCTCTATCGGGGCCAATCTCAACATTTCGAAGCGTTGTTCTTTGTTCTTCGAAACCGGCATTGCCTATCTTACCACAAGAGACCTTTGGAGCCCTACCTCCATCGGAATACGTTTTTGAACGGCCTCATTTCTCTGAACAAAACTGCATCGCTTATCTAAACACTTATTCAACGTTTTCGATAAGCCGAAACCAGACAAGCTTGCTTATATGGTGAGGCAAGAAAACATCTGCACAAAAAAAACGAATGTTTTTAAATGACTATCCGCATTGCACCGAAGAAGCCTCGGAGAGGCTTAATCTCAATAACCCCATACAAGAAAATCTCCGATTTTCGCAGTGTGGGGATTGGATGCAACCCCATAGAGGCGTCTCGAAGAGACGCGACTTTGTCTTCTCGGTTATTTGCGGATAACCAAATATTATAATAAAGAAAACTATGAAAAAGTTATTTTTGATTTTTGCATTGCTTCCCGCATTTGCTTTTGCCCAGAATGCGGTAGTGAGCGTGATGCCGGGTTATTCTTTCGCCAGCAAAATGCAGGGACCCGCCTTGAGTGTTAACTATTCTCAGGCCTGGAAAGGTAAGAGCGGCTATAGTCAGCACTGGACCTGGCAGGTAGGACTTGCTTCTTATAATGGGGCAGAGAAAGAAGTAGACTTTGAACCGTTCCAAGACCAGGCTTTTTGCGACATGCTGTCCGTGGGCGTTGGATTCCAACAGCTCTTGGGCGAACGCTGGAAAGCAGAAGCCGATGTTTTTACCGGTTTTATCTATCACCATTCCGCTAAGCAAGACGCCACACGCTACTTTTCGGATGAGCTAGGTTCTCTTTCCTTAGGGGCCAATTTAAGAATAGGTTACCGCATTGGAGAGCACTTCGGATTAGGGCTCTACTCAACCTGCCTGGTGCCAAGTTCCAATTTCCCCTTTGGCAGACCGATGGGCACTGCCGGTATCGACTTCTATTGGTCGCTATAGAATCCGCCGTTAGTGCATAAGCACCCACCGTGGGTCTGGATTTGCAACCCGTGGGTCTGGATTTGCAATCCAGACCCATTGAGTATAAGGATTTACAATCCGCCACATTAATGTACTGAACTTTGACGTTAGTCTGGATTTGCAATCCAGACCCATTGAGTATAAGGATTTGCAATCCGCAACAATAATGTACTGAACTTAAGACCTCGCTTTGCTGCTTTTGCATAACCCCATCCCAGTATTTTTCGAGGCCATTTCGTGCCCACCACCTCCCTCCACACAGCAATGACTGGGGGAAAAGCCCTAGTCCAAGGGCTGCATCCTTCGCCTAAATTGAATCATAAGGCTCTAGTTTAATATAAGACTGATTTTTTACAGCCTCGAAGAGGCTGAATCTCAGTAACACCGTACAAGCGTAGCGCAGTGCGGTGACGGAATAAACTCACTCCTAGCGTCCCGAAGGGACGCGACATTGAGACCGTTTGGCAAAAATCAGTCATATGTTGTACTAGAGCGAATCATAAAATACACGTCCTCAGTACACCCCCAAATATATTACAATCAAATCAAGCTTACGCCATATTTACACTTGTGGATGTAAATAATGAGTAATCTAATAGTAATACAAATCTAATATAAATAGCGAAGGCGGGGAGGCCTCTTTTGAGGCGTTTTTTTTTTGAAAAAGGGGTGTGAAGCCGACTTCTGTTGGACAGCAGGTTGTTCAAATTGGCAGCCTTGACAAGCAGCCACGGATGCCCTGTTTCCATCGAGGCCAGCAGCTGTGCCGAGGTCTACAAGATAAACCCAGCTATCATAAAGTCCTAACATCGCCCCAAAGCAAGCAAAACAACTATTATTTTGCCAATCCAAAAAGCTTTCGTATCTTTGCACCCGTATTCGAAACGCGGTCGAACCTTCTAACGAACTAAACGTCAGAATCTTGCACTATCCTCCAAGTTTCATTAAATAGTAAAAAAAACATATTTGACTAACAAAAATGAATTGGTTTACTGATTTGTTCACGCAACCTTCCGTTGCCAACTCTGTGCTGATACTCTCCATCGTCATTGCGGCGGGTATGGCACTACAGCTCATCCGCTTTCGCGGTATCTCCCTAGGTGTCACATGGATACTTTTTGTAGGTATCTTCCTCGGCCAGCTTGGCATCAGCATCGACCCTCACGTCTCCCATTTTGCCAAAGAATTCGGCCTCATCCTCTTCATCTATTCCATTGGTCTTGAGGTAGGTCCGGGCTTCTTCCGCTCCCTCAAGTCCGGCGGCATCATGCTCAACGGCTTGGCCACCCTGGTCATCCTGCTGGGCTGCCTGCTCACGGTGGTTTTCATCAAACTCTCCGGCGAACCGGCCGAAGCCATGGTGGGTACCCTTTACGGTGCCGTCACCAACACCCCCGGTCTGGGTGCCGCCCAGCAGACCTTTGCCGACCTGAATGGCGGGGTCCACAACCCCCTCTTTGCCCAGGGCTACGCCGTAGCCTACCCCCTGGGTGTGGTGGGCATCATCCTCAGCATCGTCGTCATGCGGTCCATCTTCCTGAAGCAGGGCAAGGACGAGGATGCCATTTTCCAGCAGAACGCCCGTTTCAACGGTTTGGAGCTGTTCTATTGGGTGGCATCTAAGGTACAGAGCCACGATGAGAAGAAAGCCGAGAAAGACCGTGCGAAGATTGAAGCCAAGAAAAGCCGTGCCGCCCGCATTGCCGCACAAAACCGGCTGAACGAGCACGACAATAAGCCCCACCTGTTCTATATCTTTATCGGCATAGCCCTCGGTGTCATCCTCGGCATGGTGCCCATCTATTTCCCCGGCATCCCCGTAGCCGTCCGTCTCGGCCTGGCCGGCGGCCCGCTGATTGTTTCCATCATCATCTCATCCATCGGACCCGACCTGCGTTTCCCCACCCACACCACCAAGTCTGCCAACCTGATGTTGCGCGAGACAGGCATCAGCCTCTTCATGGCCACGGTGGGTCTCGGTGCCGGCGACGGTTTCTTACAGACCATCGCCAATGGCGGTTACATGTGGGTTGTCTACGGCTTCATCATCACCATCGTGCCCTGCTTCGTCGTCGGCCTCATTGCCCGTTACCTCTGCCACCTGAGCATCTACTCTGTGGCCGGCCTCATAGCCGGTTCGCACACTGACCCTCCCGCATTGGCCTTCAGCAACACCCTCTGCCCCAACAACGAAAGCTCCGTAGCCTACACCACGGTGTACCCCCTCACCATGTTCCTGCGCATCCTTGCCGGCCAGATACTCGTTATCCTATTGTAGCTGTCGGCTCTACTCTTTTTAGAATAGCATCTCCATATAAAATAACCGCCCACGCTATTGCCAGCATGGGCGGTTAATCTTTGCAGAGACTTCACCGTGTGACGGCAGAGCCCTATCCTCCTCACAGGAACATACCTTCAACTGAATACGAAATCTATAATGGGGACTTCTATTAATGACTTTTGAACACGGATTGCACGAATCTAACTACGAATGGTGAAACAATAGAAAAGGGGAACATCTAAAA
>CAMVMF010000024.1 GCA_947168515.1 uncultured Bacteroidales bacterium | reverse complement strand
GAGATTGTTCTCCGCTTCGCTATCGAAAGTCCACTGGACTTTCTTCATATGCTGAAGCGAGAAAACGTCTGTTGAAAACTAACGAATTTATTATCTGATTCTTCATGCAGGCATGATAACGAATAGAACGAATTTTTAGAAGTCCCCTTGATAACTTTTGAACACGGATTGCTCGAATCTAACGGATTTATAATTGAAAACGAATTGCACGAATCTAACGAATTTATTATCTGATTCTTCATGCAGGCATGTTAACGAATAGAATGAATTTTTAGAAGTCCCCTTGATTGTTGTTACGGTGGTATGGTTCGGACAGGTGGCATTCTATCATGATACAATAAAAATACAATAGGAGCGTTATACCGTTGTTCCGAATCCAAGCATTAGGATAAGGGATAGACCTTGACGCGTTATTTCAGTCAAAAAACAGACACCCATGAGTAGCATACAGAACACAGAAAACGACAACGCCACTTCGGGCCTCTTCGGTTGGCTGATAAGAAAATGGTGGACAATGCCCTTGATAGTGCTGGCCCTGTTTCTAATGGTTACACTACTGCTCAACTGGTTGGGAGACACCCCAGCCACGTGGTGGGCGTACCGCATCACCTTAGCCCTGTCGGCAATGGCCATCCTGTTTCTGATCGGGGTGGCAGTATCGGCTTTTGTGCACAAGCGGATCGGACAGGGATGCACGATTTTGGTGGCAGACCTTATGCTGATGGCGTTTGTGCTGGTGGGCAGCTTTGTCCTGTCCATGGCAGCCGCTTCCGCCCCCGAACATTTCGCTAGCAAACACCCCATTCCCCAAGGCATGAAGCTGAGCGACCCGCTGAAAATTGAAATAGAATACCCCTACCGCGACACCTCTTACACCGCCCACTTGGTGGATTCCAACGACCCCGGCACCTGGCTGCAGCTGAACGGACAATACGGAGAATATGGGTACGACCTCTACTACCCTCCCCTGTCCGACGGGTGGGTGTTTCTCCGCTGCTACGAAGCCACCAGCGGGTTGCCCCTGTCCGAAGACCACATACCCCAAAGGACAGAAACCTCAGTCCGAGGGCACACCTCTTTCGGTCAAGTGGCCAATATGCGCCAGAACAGCTTCATGCTCTACGAAGGCGACTTTGATGAATACTATGCCGTGCGCGTGGAGGCCTGGCACCGAGACAGCCTCTCGGGCACCGAGACGAAACTATTGGAAAAGCCTTACCGCCTGGACGGATGGATGAAGTAAGGGCCACTGCATTTATCAACTTTGCAAGGTTGATTACTTTCTGACCACAAAGGATTTTAATCCAACAAAAAGATATAATTTTGCAATTTGAAAAATAATATTCATTGCGCAATGAAAAGATACTCTAAGAACTACTGCCGGATAGCCCTAGCTGGGCTGCTGGCCATGATTGTCGCCCTGCCCTTAGGCAGTCAGGCTCAGACCGTTTCCGACTCGCCGCAGAGCGAGCACCAATACAACGACGACATCCACACCTTCATCCTCAAACGCCTGCGCCAGACTACCCAGCAGCGCGAAAAGATGATGAACAAAAAAATCCAACACCTCCTCATCAACCTGCCCAATGCCGAGAAGCTGTACGACGAGACCTTCGTGCGCATCACCACCGACGTGCAGGAAGACACCACCGAGGACGGCGTGGCCGAAATCAACTACATATACAACATAGCCTACACCTGCCACCATTTCGAAGGCACCGAGGACGACTACCCCTCAGCCGCCTACCTGTGGAACACGTCCAACTCCTGCCGCGCCATCTGCAACCTCACCCAGCGCATGATTGACGAGGAGCTGGGCGACATCTTTGCCCCCGGCAAGAAAACCACCGTCACCATCACCTCCACCACCGATGCCGCCGAGATCAGCCACATCGACTACAAGGGCGAGTTCGGAGACCTGCGCTATATGCCCGCCGTCTTCAACGACGAGAACGTGCGTATCTCCGTGGACGTGAAGGACGGCATCACCACCAATGCCCAGCTGGCCTATCTCCGGGCCCGCAGCGTGCAGGACTACCTGGCCAACAACGTCCGCAACATGAAAAATACCGAGAACGAATACCGTTTCGTCACCCGTTGTTTTGACATGACCGGCCCCCACTACCGCCGCAGCCAGATACAGATTGTGGTGCACGGGGCCTTCGACCAGGCGGCCAAGAACATGGAAGCAGCCTTGATGAACGACGAATATGTCGACTTCAACATCCCCTCCATCGAGGAGAACAGCAACAGCAAAACCTACGCACTTATCGTGGCCGACGAAGAATATACCGCCCCGCTGCCCAACTGCGACTTTGCAAGCAACGATGGCGACGTGCTGCACCAGTATTTCGTGCACACCCTGGGCATCCCCTCGCGCCACGTGAAGGTCCTGCACAACGCCAACCGCCAGATGATTTACAACGAAGGCATCCACTGGCTCAAGGACATCATCAAGGCGCAGGACGGCGACGTTCATATCATCATCTACTATGCCGGCCACGGCACCAGCAACGCCAAATTCCAACCCTACCTGATGCCCAGCGGCATCGACGTGAGCAAGATTAGGGCCTTCCGCAGCAAGGACGGCACGCTGCCCAGTGGCATCACCCTCAGTGGCAAGGACATGGACAAGGTGCTCAGCCAATGCATCTCCATCGATACCCTCTGCGGATGGTTCAAGAAAACCCCGGCCCTCAGCTACACCTTTATCATCGATGCCAGCTGCAACGGCATCCAGCGCAACGGCAAGGAATTCTTCGGCATGGAGCGCGAGACGAAACGCTATCGTGCGCCCCGCGTGCGCGACGACATTGTCATTTTCATGGCCGCCGATGGCGACAAAACAGCCTACAGCTTCATCGACCAGCACCACGGATTCTTCACCTATTATATATTGAAAGAGCTCAAGTACACCCGCGGCGAGGTCACCTTCCAAGAACTCTTCAACAACGTCACCAAGAATCAGGCCTACGAGTCCTCTCTCCAGGGCAAACTGCAAGAGCCCAGCATGATTATTGGCGGCGAACTAGGCGAAAACTGGGGCCAGCGTACCTTCATCAACAACTAAGCGATACCCAATTGGTTGAAAGTTAACAAAACAATCCTCCCAAAAACAAGATGAACACACCCGAATTCATCACACACCTCAAAGAGAACGAAATCTTTGTCTTTGGCAGCAACCTGGCCGGGATGCACGGCGGTGGGGCCGCCCGCATAGCCCGCGAACGCTTCGGGGCCCAAATGGGACAGGGCGTAGGCCTGCAGGGACAGAGCTATGCCATACCCACCATGCAGGGCGGAGTGGAGACCATCAAGCCCTACGTCGACGAGTTCATCCAATTTGCCCAGCAACACCCCGAGCTCACCTTCTTGGTGACCCGTATTGGATGCGGAATAGCAGGATTTAGGGACGAGGACATAGCCCCGCTTTTCGAGGATGCACACCTGATACCCAACATTGTACTGCCCAAAGGATGGTAAAATAACAAAAGTTTTTTTATGGGAAGTATACTATTTCGACCATTTATTCGTTTCTATAGGCAAGTTATAACAACAATCACTATTGAAAAATGAAAAAAATATTAGTTGCAGCACTCATCATGGTGCTAACCATGGGAGCAGTAAAGGCTCAGAACAACTTCCGCGGAATTGTAAAGTATAAGCTCACCAGCACCGGCACTGTGGACGTACAGATTCCTGAGGAGCAGAGCACCATCGAAGTAAAAGTATATGACAACAAGCTCATGACGGGCCAGACCCAACAGAACGGCATGAAAGTGGCCCAGGCCATCGACCTTAGCCAGGCCATCGGCTATCTTGCCGCCAACGGCATCGAGCTGGAGTCTTATGACGGCGACGGCAAGCTGCTCGTCCGCGGCGAGACTACGAAGGAAGAGATGGACAGCCTATACCTCGAAGACAAGGAGCCCGGACATTTCTACTACGAGAACGTCGAAGGCACCAAGGACATTTTCGGTTTCACGGCCAAGAAATTAATCATGCACCGCTATGACGAGACCGGTACAGACAATCCCGTCGAATGCTGGTACACCACCGAAATTGGGCCCGAATACTGTCTGCTTTTTGGCAACACCAAAGGGTTCCCCCTCATCTTCACCCAGCAGGGCAGCGAGGGCCGTGCCATCACCTACACCTGCATCGAAATCATCAAGGGCAAGGTGAAAGAGGCCGAGATGCTCCTCCCCGCCGGCTATAAGGATGTCAACGACGAAGAGTTTGCCAAGATCATGCAGGAATTTAATGACGCAGCCTCATTGCTGGAATAGCAAACGGCACTACTCCAACCAAAACAACAGATGCTATAGCTCCCCTCTTTAGGGTTACTATAGCATCTTTTTGGACTATAAAGGCCGCACTACCATCGAGCCAGTAGGCCATCAACATAGACATAAAAACAAGTAAGCACACCCATGGCAAAAGCAAATACATCTCAAAAGAAAAAGAAAGTACGCCCAACAGGCAAATTTGTGGAATTTTGGAAAAGCGACCGCGGACGCAAGTTGCGCGGCACTTGCTACATCCTTCTGTCCATATTCATCGTCATAGCCACATTTTCTTACTTCGTTTCGTGGCCCAGCCAAAGCAACTGGATGGGCCGTCTAGGCTATCTGATGGCCAATGCTATGGTACAGGACACCTTCGGCATAGCATCTTTGGGACTGTGCTTTCTTCTGTTCCTCTATGGCCTGCGCCTGTGGAAGGTATACCCGATGCCATGGTGGAGGACATTCTGGGTAACCATCTTTTGGATGCTGTGGGTTTCAACCCTCTTGGGCTACCTCAACGGTGAGATATTCAAGAGCGGAACATTCGGCAACTATGTAGGCATCACCGGCAGATACGTCTCCGAAAAGCTTTATATGCTCATCCGATGGGGGGTCGTTGTCCTACTGCTATTCGTTGCCGTGGTGGTACTGATATTCATCCACCACGTCAGATTCAAGATGCCCAAGATGCCCGATGTCAGCCTCCCAAAAGTCAATCTCAAAGAAAAGATAAGCACCCTCATGCCAAAAGAACAGAAAGATGATGAGGAAAAGGAGGAGGTGGCAAGGGAAGAAGCGGAAGAAGAAAGACCTGCCGAGACTAAGCCCACACCCTTGAAAGCCAAGGATAACGACAAGGTCACCTTCAGTATAGACGACGAGTTTGCCCGCATCAATCAAAAAGCACAACAAGGCACGAACGCCTCAGTCCAACAGGCTCCGTCACAAGAGGTGGACTTCACCATCGACGACACCAAGATGGGAATCGACAACAGTTCCACCGAGGACGAAGAGCTGGACAAGTACTCCGAACTGGAGGCCACCGAGGAGGGCACGCACTATGGCATAGACCAACTCTACGACCCCCACCTCGACCTCAAGCAATACCAGATGCCGTCCACCGACCTCCTTACCGACTGGGAAACCAAGAACACCAAGGTGACCAAAGAAGAGCTGGTGGCCAACAAGGACCGCATCGTAGAAACGCTCCGCAACTACGGCATCGAGATAGTACAAATCACCGCCTCGCCCGGACCCACCGTCACCCTCTACGAGATCAAGCCCGCCCCAGGCGTGCGTATCTCCAAGATCAAAAATCTTGAAGACGACATCGCCCTAAGCCTTTCTGCCCTGGGCATCCGCATCATAGCCCCCATCCCGGGCCGCGGCACAGTGGGTATCGAGGTGCCTAACGCCAAGCCGCAGATTGTCTCCATGAAGAATATGCTGGAGTGCGATGCCTTTGTCAACAACACCAAGATGGAACTGCCCATAGCCTTTGGCAAGACCATCAGCAACGAGCCTTTCGTCACCGACCTGGCCAAGATGCCCCACCTGCTGATGGCAGGAGCCACTGGCACGGGTAAGTCCGTGGGCCTGAATGCCGTCATAGCCTCTCTGCTATACAAGAAACACCCTTCGGAACTCAAATTCGTGATGGTTGACCCCAAGAAAGTGGAACTGTCACTATACAACAAAATCGAACGCCACTACCTGGCCAAGCTCCCCGACAGCGAGGAAGCCATCATCACCGATGTCAAAAAGGTGGTGCGCACCCTCAACTCACTCTGCATAGAGATGGACAACCGCTACGACCTGCTGCGGCTGGCAGGCGTGCGCAAAATCACCGAATACAACGACAAGTTCATCCACCGCCATCTCAACCCAGAAAACGGCCACCGCTTCCTGCCCTACATCGTACTGGTCATCGACGAGTTTGCCGACCTTATCATGACCGCTGGCAAGGAGGTGGAAATGCCCATCTGCCGACTGGCCCAGCTGGCCCGTGCCGTGGGCATACACCTGATCATTGCCACCCAGCGACCCACCACCAATATCATCACCGGCACCATCAAGGCCAACTTCCCTGCCCGCATCGCCTTCAAAGTCACCAGCGGCATCGACTCCCGCACCATTCTCGACTGCAGCGGTGCCCAACGCCTCATCGGCCGGGGCGATATGCTGATATCGCTCTCCGGGGCCGACCTCATCAGAATCCAATGCGCCCTTATCGAGACGGAAGAGATAGAGCAGCTGGCCGACTTCATCGGCTCGCAACGAGGCTATCCCGATGGATTCCTGCTGCCCGAATATCTCGACGAGAACGAAGAGCCCAACAAGGACTTCGACCCCAAACAGAAAGACGAATTTTTCAACGATGCTGCCCGCCTTGTGGTGGCCAGTCAGTTCGGTTCCACCTCGTTGCTCCAACGCAAACTGCAACTGGGCTACAACCGAGCCGGCCGCATCATCGACCAACTAGAGGCCGCAGGCATTGTCGGTCCCTACAACGGCTCCAAGGCACGTGAGGTGCTGGTACACGACGAGGTGCAGCTCGAAGAAATCCTACGTGAACTCTAGAACGCCAACGCACAATGAGTATCTCTGCCATTGACGACTACTGTGCCGAACACACCAGCCAGCCCGACGATGTGCTACAAGCCATCTACCGCAGTATCGCCCTCCATACCGCCAACCCCAATATGTCTTCGACGCCCTACCAAGGACAGTTGCTGGAGATACTCACCCGGCTGGCCACCCCTACCCTAGCTGTAGAAATCGGCAGCTATGCCGGCTACGGGACCGTCAGCATTGCCCGAGGGCTGCCACCAGGAGGTACCCTGCATGTGATAGAGGCCAACGAGGAATATGAAGAGACCATCCTCCACCATGCCCAAATGGCAGGGGTGGCAGACCGCGTCAAACTACATATCGGACAAGCCCTCGACCTGCTTACCACATTGCCGGACGGCATAGGACTGGCCTTCGTCGATGCCGACAAGACCAACTACGAGAACTACTACCACCTCCTCCTGCCCAAGATGCGGCGGGGCGGCCTCCTTCTTTTCGACAATATGCTCTGGTATGGGCGCGTCATGGAAGAGCCCACAACGCAGCTCCGCTGCGACCGCTCGACCCGCATCATCCAACAGCTCAACGCAGCCATCACCGCCGACCCCCGCGTCCAAAATATCCTGCTCCCTCTCCGCGACGGACTCATGCTCTGCCTTGTCCAGTAAGCAATGGCTACCACAAATTAGCGTAGACTAGGACAGGTATGAAAGCACCTTCGTCATTTAACATCCGCAGGGGGCGGTAATCCTATGCGACTTCACTCAGCCGAACATCCGCGAGGTGTGTTTTTTTTGAGAAGTGATAGAGTGCCGCCAACCCCTTCTGCCGACAGCAAGACAAACAGGGGGGTGAAACAGAACAGATAGCGGGCGCGGCATTCAAAAATGGTGTGGAACAGCACGACCAGTATTAGCGCAAGCATGATTGATTGCAAAGTGCTTTTCCGTACACTGCCATTTTTGAAGCAAGCCACAACAGCGAGTGCCGAGGTGAGTAAAATGCCGAACCATACCGCCGTCTGCGACGCAGCCCATGGCCTGTAATACTTACCCTCCATAGAGCAGTTGTAGTAAATGTTGCGCATGATGTCGGCAACGCGACTGTGGCGTTCGGGGACCTCTTTGTAGAAAGAGCCCTCGTGGCCCCAGAAGAATGTGCCGTCGCTAAAGGTCATGAAATCTTTGTGACACCATAGTATCAGAGAACCTTCGACGCCCATCGACTTGTAGCGTCGCACTGTCTCATTGAGTTGTGCTTTACGACGCGCATGCTTGTCGCTGAAGCTACGAGAGAAATTGAGGTCGGCGTCGCTGTAGATACCCAGGCGACTCTGATTTGCGCCAAGCATAAGGTAGTGTGTCATGCCAAGTGATTTTGATGAGCTCAGGTGCAGTGTCGACCCGACGGTGGCAAGGTGGACAAAAGCCCATCCCACCACGACACCGATGGCTACGGCGGCAGAAAGGTAAATCATAGGGCGACGCAGCAGCAGGATAGAATGGCGATATTCTATGGCAAAGAAAAAAAGCAAAGAGAGCCCCAACAATACTGTTTGAGGTTTGATGAAATAACCGACTACAGTTAAGGCCACCACCAGTATAACACGAGCTGGTTTCTTTCTGATGGGAGCCGTTGTCGCTGTCCATAGGATGACGACAAGGATTAAAAGACCCCATACGTCACTATACGGAATAGTCCACCAAGGCGAGGACGCTACGAGAACATAATAGAACAGAAAAGCCAAGACAGCTGTGGACTTTTTTTGACCGATGTGTAAGGAAATCTGGAAAATCATAAGTCCACAAATCCAGCATGCAACACATTGCAGGCATATTAGAGGGAACAACGAGACATCGGCTCCCCACAATGGACCTGTGAGAAAGAAAACGAGAGCGATTAGTCGTGCCAAAAAAACATTGTTGGGATTGTCTTGAAAATACCAGTCAAAGCCGTCTACGGACTCGCCTCGTGCCATTGCTTCTGCGGCGCCTGTAACCTGCTGCACATCCCAGTCGGTATGGAAATAGTAACTATGAGTGATTATAATTTGTATGATTGTCAAAGCAATGCTGATGAATAGTAGTCTTCTTTTGCGCAGTGGTGCGTTGCGGCTGACGAGGGTGACGATAATGCCGATGGAAAATAGCGCCATAACGCCCACCGCCATCAGCACGAAGTGGCGTTGGCCGTTTAAGGGAAGCCTGTTGGACCAACTTGAGCCCTCGGGCAGATGTGCAAAAAGCACAATGGCGATTATGCACGTTGCTACTAATGCCCAGCAAGTTTCTGGAATGTGATGCCTAAAGTTGAGTTTCATAAAGTTAATAACGATGTAATTCCGCTATTATTGTATTCGTACGGACGATATAAACCAGATTATGTGGACTTCTATAAATTCGTTTTATTCGTAATCATGCCTGCATGAAGATTCAGATAATAAATTCGTTAGTTTTCAACAGACGTTTTCTCGCCTCAGCATAGTGCAAACACTTCGTGATTTGCCCTCTGCGTTCGGCTTAACGAAAACGTTAGATTCGTGCAATTCGTGTTCAATTTTAAATCCGTTAGATTCGCGCAATCCGTGTTCGAAAGTTATTAATAGAAGTCCCCATTTTAGATTTCGTATTTTTCGTGTTTTTAGATGTTCCCCTTTTCTATTGTTTCACCATTCGTAGTTAGATTTGTGCAATTCGTGTTCGAAGGTAATTAATAGAAGTCCCTTTTATATTGTGAGACATCTTGCATATGCATATATTTTGTTCGGATATTTCCATTCCGTACCACAATCCAGTTACCTGCAGACTCGCTTCTGCGGAATATTTCCACTATTCCATCGTGTGTTGCACATATAGTGCCACCTTCTAAATTCGGCGGTCCCGAAACAGGACGATGAGCAATATCCACACCTCCATGTAATTTACCAGTCGAATTTCTGATCATCCCACTCACTATTATTCTATTTGCGCCATTGTACTCTTTTAATATAGGCCATTTCCTTCGACCATCAGGATAAATATTCACTACGGGATTCCATGCACAGTATGCATACGGTGAGATAGAGGGATATTTGTCCGCCAGCGGGTGAGGTATAACGAATTGGAATTGTATATTGCGGTGGATATTCTTCTAACGAGAAAACAAAATGCTATCAAGGCAATATTTTGGGACTATCAGCGTTTATTCTTGGAAAAAGGTGCGGATTTGTTTGAGGCACCAAAGGAGTACACACCCGAAGAGGCAATAGAAAAAGTATTTGGAATCAAACTTAATAAAACTGACAACAATGAGCAAGGAAATGACACGGGCGGAAGCCATGAAACTGAAACTTTGGAAAATGGCGGTGGAGAACGTGGAACAGAATTGGGACATGGAGAACGACAGACCGAAGGAGAGCCAGGAACAGCAGTGCAAGCAGGAGAGCAGCCAGGAAGAGGAGCAGGAGCAGCAGGGGAAGAAGTAAGCGAGGCTGAGCAGGCCACGGAGGCTGGTAGAACCGATAGAGGGGATAGAGGGGCTGCCGCACAAGAAACGGCACAAGATACCGCCCCGACTGCACAAGAAACTGCACAAGAAACGACCGCTGACGGGTTGATTGCGGAAATGGCAGCTGCTGATGAGTGGGAGCGTTCATTGGCAGGGAAACCCGGGTACAACGAGGCATATAATGCCAAGGCGGCATTGTCCGACAGGATTGGCGAGGCCGTGGGCGATTTGCCGACCAATGACTTGCTGCGCATCCACAAGGAGGCGAAGAAGAGGGGGATGCACGCGATTGAGGCCCACGTTGAGGGCGAGTTGCTGAAACGCAGGGAGCCTTTGATTAAGGGTGCAAAGTGGGAAAAGACCGGTGAGCCTCAGCCATTCAAAAGTAGGAAAGGTGGGAAGAAAGGTGACTCGCACGACGCCTATTACAAGCTTGGGAAAAAGATTTACGGGCTGACAACGGCAGATTCTGATAGTGAGGCTGTACTATTGGAGGATTACGGCAACCATGTGGCGATATGGAACGCTTACGAGCGTGGACGGGTGCTATTGTCGCCAGAATTGGCGGCGGCGATAAAGGCGAAGATTGCATACAATGAGTCCAAGAAGCAGAAAGCTGACCGCGCGAAGCCTGTGACGAAGAAGGAGGCACGGCTGCGGGATGCCATTGTGGATTTGCTGCGCAAGGCTGGCATAGAGGTGGTGACGGAGAGCGAAGAGGGGCAGCGGGTGCTGGATATGGCAAACGGCAGAGGCGTGACGCTGAATAAGGCACAAAAAAGAGCACTTAAAACCGTCTCCATTTCTGATAATCAGAAACATCGTAGAACCGTCGTTTCGAGTGCTGACGGTGCAAAGATACAAAAAAATCTTGACACACTTGCGGAAAAGATAGAAAAAATATCGCAAACACCGCTGCGCACATTTATTGGCGACCTTGCCAAGGCGTTGGGTGCTGAGAGGGAAGGAAGCGGGAGCGAGTACGCTTTCTTTACAACTCCAAATGGCGAAGATGTAACTATCCGCTTGGCTAACCACAATGCAACGGTGTCAAATTTTGACTACAGAAATGAGGACAACGGAATAAGTGTTGTTATTGCCAAGAGCAGAGATACCAATAGAGGTATAAACAATGACGGCAAGGCCCATATTGTAGAGTATTACTACACAGAAACAGATTTGCGCAAGGCATTTGGCAAGCCTCTTGCAGACATTGTGCGTAGTATAAAGGGTGCATTAAATTCAGGTGAGTTTGTAGACACAACAGGGCTTGCAGAGCGCGAGGAGGTGAACGCGGAGCAGGTGAGGCAGCACAGGGTGTACCACGGGAGCGGAGCGGACTTTGAGCAGTTCGACCATTCGCACATGGGCGAGGGCGCACAGGCTTTCCGGGCGCCACCGATAGGTCGAAGAGAATCTGGAGACATACGATATCTATTGAATTCCTGTTGAGCCGGATAATCCGAGCCGCAAGACACTACTGAGAATTGAGATTTGGGAATTGAGAATGGAGAAAGGGAAGGCATAGCCGATATGCAAATCAACCACAGTACGTGAGAATCACCCATCGAGATGGGAAGCTGTTCGTATGCGGGAACGTGTACAATAATAGTCAAAGCATGTTAGTGTCAACAGCCATACACAACTCCGTCCAACAAAAGAGGAACAAAAGAAGAATAAAAAAACGGGAAAAAAGATAATATGTCTTTTTTTTTTTGTATTTTTGCAATTTGAAATAATAGAGAGTATATGAAGAAAGTTTTGTTCCTTGTAGGTGTTGCCGCCCTGGCACTATGTACCTCCTGTGCAAAAGAAAAAAGTTGCCGCTGTTCGGTCATCGGAACACAGTCGACCCGCATCATCACCAT
The DNA here is from genome assembly GCA_947168515.1 of uncultured Bacteroidales bacterium. Taxonomy (GTDB): domain Bacteria; phylum Bacteroidota; class Bacteroidia; order Bacteroidales; family P3; genus Colimorpha. The sequence goes on along the minus strand of CAMVMF010000024.1, from coordinate 32,460 downwards.
AAAAAAAGGCGACTGCAGCAAGCTTAATCGCTTCACCCATTATGATGCCCTCGACACCGCCCATGTCGAGACCATCGTCTGCACCGACTATCCTTTCCTGGCCGACTCATCCATCGTTTATCAAAAGTAAGTCATCATGAAAAAATACTTTTTACTCCTATTGGCCGGAACACTTATGCTCCTTAGCAGCTGCAGCAAGGAACGCCGCTGCCAGTGTGTCAACGCCAACGACCCCCAAGTAATCACCTACGTCGATGCCGATGCAGGCTTTGGCTGTTCCTCGATAACCAAGATAGGCATCGAACGACTGATAGAAGGCAAGCTCGTCCGACAGATGGAAGATGTAAACTGCACGGAGGCCAAAGATTGACACCCTTCCGTTCCAAGCCCCTACGCCTGACAGCTCTCATCGTGAGAATGCTGTTGGGTGTGTTTTTCATAGCCTCCGCCATCTCTAAACTCATCGGCATCGACCAGTTCGAGATTTATATCTTCACCTACAACATCCTTCCTCTCAACCTTTCCTTCCTCACCGCCCGGCTGGTCATCTGTGCCGAAATACTGGTTGGGCTAGGGCTTCTCTCCAACATCTGGAAACGCCTAGTGGACACCAGTGCCGTGCTGATGATGGTTTGCTTCACCCTTTTCTTAGGCTACGCATTGCTCATCGGCCGCACCGACAGCTGCAACTGCATGGGTCCTCTTGTCGAAATCGACCCTGCCAAGTCCATCCTTAAGAACGTCCTCATCATCATTGCGCTTATTTTTGCCATGGGGGCGAAGCCATGGCAGTGGAAACCCAAATGGTTCATCTGGCTTCCCGCCATAGTGGCTCCCATCGTTACCGTTTTCTGTCTCTCCGCTCCTGACAACTGGCTCTTTGGCCCCTCGCAGGAGGTATACAACAAAGAGGAATTGGACAAGGCCAACGCACCCGACGGAGTTCTGCACAGCCTGAATCTCTCGGAGGGCAAACATGTGGTGGCCTTTCTTACCCCAGGATGTCCTTTCTGCCAAATGACTGACGAAAAAATCACCCATATCTGTCGCCGCAACGACCTAGACTCCACCGCCTTCGTCTATTTGACGCCCAGCCAGGACAGCACGTTGGCCCCACTAACCCTCGACACCACCACCTTCATCCGCCCCGCCTACGTCATCGACCTTACCACTTACTCCCTCATCACCTACGGCCAGCGTCCCATCCTCTTCCTGATGGAAAACGGACAGGTAGTCGCCACCTGCCACTACCGCAATATCGACGAGCACCAGATAGTCCAGTTCCTTATTGGGAATTGAGAGTTGAGAATTGAGAGTTGAGAATTGAGAGTTGAGAATTGAGAATTGAGAATTGAGAGGGCGGGGCGCGATAACTAGTAAACATTAATAACTTTTGAACACGAATTGCACAAATCTAACTACGAATGGTGAAACAATAGAAAAGGTGAACATCTAAAAACACGAAAAATACGAAATCTATAATAGGGACTTCTATTAATAACTTTCGAACACGAATTGCACGAATCTAACGTTTTCGTTAAGCCGAACGCAGAGGGCAAATCACGAAGTGTTTGCACTATGCTGAGGCGAGAAAACGTCTGTTGAAAACTAACGAATTTATTATCTGAATCTTCATGCTGGCATGATAACGAATAAAACGAATTTTTAGAAGTCCCCTTAAACTATTCGACATTTATTATTACGAACACGAAAAAAACGAATCTAAGGAAAACAGTAATTGAGTCTATATGCAAGCACGGGAAAGAATGAAACAAAAAGATAGAAGTCACCATATTACAATAGAATAACACCACCCAAAACTATATGAAAAGAAAAAAAACAAGTAGATTACTGCCGGTCACTTTTCCCACCCAGCGCCTACCAAAGGCCATACTGCTGGCCACACTTGTAATGGTCTTTCTGGCCACTACCAGTTGCACCAAACGGTGCCGTTGCATCAGATACGATACCGGCCTGGAATATTTCACCCAGGAAGAGCTATCGGCCCAAGGCAAAACCTGTGCCGAAATGCGCTATATGTCCGGCTTGGCCACCCAACGCTTCTCCGTCTGCGAATGGGTCTACAATGAATAGTTGAGAGTTGAGAGTTGAGAGTTGAGAGCTGAGAGTTGAGAGTTGAGAGTTGAGAGGGCGGGAGCCGCGATAACTAATAAACTATTAAACTAAGTAATTGCTCAAATATATTTTACATATAATTTCCATCTAATTGACCATTAATGATAATTAATGGATAATTAATGGTTATTCGTGTTAAAAGTATGCACATTAATTGTGGTCACTGACTTATTAAAGTATCAAACCACCAAACTATCGAACTAATAAACTACAAAGCTCTTTTACTAGTTGTGAAGATAGTCCTACGACTCCCTCATACTCCAGCGTGCCTACCCCTAACCTTTTTCAACACCTCACTCACCAGTTTTCTCTCGTTATACAGCATCACTGCCACATATACGAGGAGCAGGAGGGTATTGAACGCCAGTTCCCAACCCAGCTGCGCCGGTTTGAGCCATACGCTCAGTGCGTACAATCCCAAAGCCAACACGAAATAGCCCAGCAACGGTGCCAACCGATACGGCACAGGGCTCCGTTTTCGACCAACCAAATAGGAGAGCAGCATGCAGGTGCCGTAGCCGGCCACCCCGCCCCAAGCGCAGGCCATATAGCCATGGGTAGGCACAAAGATGAAGTTCACCGCCAGCAGCACCGCACATCCAATGGCGGAAAAGACAGCTCCCCACCAGGTCTCTTCTTTCAGCTTATACCAGAACGAGAGATTGAAATAGATGCTCATGAATATTTCGGCAATCATCACAACGGGAACAGCTTTGAGACCTTCCCAGTAGTCGTCGTCCACCAAGAATTTCAGCAAGTTCAAATAGGCCATCACCGCCAGGAAAGCCAGTAAGGCAAACATCACAAAGTATTTCATCACCAGGGCCTGACTCTCGCCATTTTCTTTGCTCTGTCCACCACCGAAGACAAACGGTTCGTAGGCATAGCGGAACGCCTGCGTAATCATGGCCATGACCATGGCTATCTTCGAGCAGGCACCATAGATACCCAGCTGCACATCGCCCTCCTCGCCGGGAATGATGAACCGGAAACAAATCTTGTCGGCCACCTGGTTCAATATGCCGGCAATGCCGAACAGCAACAGCGGCCAAGTGTATTTCAGCATCTCTCTCAGTATCGCAAAATCCACCCCATACTTCAGCTTTCGCAGTTCGGGAATAAAGAAGAGCGTAATGCCTGCCGTACAGATAAGGTTGACAATAAATATATAACCCACCTGATAGTGGGGGTCATACCACGACATGAGCTGAGGGTAAGAGGCCGACAAACTGGGTGCCAGCAGGAAAATGAAGAGATTCATCCCAATATTGCAGACGATGAAGAGCAGTTTCAGGAAGGCGAACTTCCATGCCCGGCCTTGGTGCCTCAGCAGGGCAAACAAGATGGCCTGAAAGGCATCCAAAGCCACCACAAGTCCCATGATTTGCAAATACTCAGGATGTTGAGAGAAATTCAACCACTCTGCTATTGGAGTGATAAAACTAAAGAGCAGCACCACAAAAAGGGCCGCCACACTCCCCACCGAAATCAATGCTGTCGAAAAGACCGTATCGGAACGTTCCTTGTACTTGTTGGCGAAATAGAAGAAGGTGGTTTCCATACCAAAAGTCAGCATCACCAGCATCAGTGCCGTGAGCGCATAGACATTGGTGACAATGCCGTAGCCACCACTTTCTGCAGCAATCTTATAGGTATACAACGGAACCAGCAAGTAGTTCAAAAAGCGTCCCACGATACTGCTCATGCCGTATATCATGGTGTCTGAAACCAGATTCCTCAACGATCTTTCTGCCATAATGGATAATTATTAAAAACAAGTTAACGGAAAACAAAAACAAATATTGTGTACGAGATTGCAAGTCGCCCCATTTTTGCACAACACACCCCGCCTCACACAATGGCTCCAGCCTAAGGGCAGAATACGTCCCTACGTTCCATCCCCACAGCACAAATGCCCAAACCGCACTTCACTAGTGCCGACTGAGGTCGAACAGCGATGAGCTATCGTTAGACAACAACACCGAAGGAGTGCAACCCATCTTGCCCGCAGCAAACAATCCCCAGACCCAACGCCAAGAAAAGCCATACAAAACAAGCAAGCACACGTCAAGGCGCGCTCCATGCCATAGTCGAAAAAGAGAAAAACAACCTATAAATTTTCTTAACACTTTCATTAACCATTTAAAAACCACATTTTTTTCGTACCTTTGCATTTCGAAACAATGAGGTCGACGCACATAAAATACTATGGTCCAATCCTCGCCATACTGATGGCGTTGCTATTGGTTTCCTGTGGCGAAAACAATGCCGAGGTAAAGGAATACAACATCATTCCTGAGCCAGCCTATATGGTGCAAAAAGCCCGTACCTTCACCATCTCGTCGCGCACCAAACTCTACTTCGAAAATCTGGCACAAAATTCCTCCACCACCAAGTTCGTCACCAACACCTTGCGTCTGATGCACATCCGCCCGGCCTTTATCGGCACCCCCAACCGCGGCAGCATCACCATCACCCTCAACGACACCATCAACCCCTCTCTCGGCAACGAAGGCTACCTCCTGCAGGTACTGCCCGAGGGCATTTTCATCAGTGCCAATACCGAAGCGGGGCTCATCTACGCCTTCGAGACCTTCATACAGATGCTTCCCGAAGACATCCACCAGCACCCCTACGACCATATCACCCTGCCCGAATGCACCATACTGGACTATCCGCGATTCTCCTGGCGGGGCAGCCACCTCGACGTCTGTCGCCATTTCATTCCCGTAGGGCAGATCAAACGCCACCTGGACATTATGGCCGCCCACAAGCTCAACAAGTTCCACTGGCACCTCAACGACGACCAAGGCTGGCGCATAGAGATAGAGAAATATCCGGGGCTGAACGACATCGGCTCGTGGCGTGTCGACCGCACCGATATCCCTTGGGGCGAAGAAGAACCCGCCCACCCTGGCGAAGAGCCCACCTATGGCGGTTTCTACACCAAGGCCGAGATTGAAGAAATCGTCCAATACGCCCAATCGCTTAACATCGAAGTCATCCCCGAAATCGAAATTCCCAGTCATGCCAGTGCCATCCTCGCAGCCCTGCCCGACCTCTCCTGCGACCAGGAACCCCAAGCCGTCGCCCTAGGGCCTTGCTGGCCCCCAAAGGCCATCCTCTGCGCCGGCAACGACAAAGCCATCCAGTTCATCGACGACATCCTCGACGAAGTCTCCCTCCTGTTCCCAAGTGAATACATACACATCGGGCTAGACAACATCGACACCGAGAATTGGGAGAGTTGTCCCAAATGCCAAAACCGCATCCGCCAACAGGGCCTCGCCAACGAGGGCGAACTGCTCAACTGGCTCATAACCCATATCGAGGACAGGCTCTCCAGCAAGGGCAAGCGCATCATCGGCTGGGACGACATCCTCACCTGCAACAGCCTGAGTTCCGATGCCGTGATAATGGTGGCCCAAGGCGACAGCAACATCCAGCGCGGAACCATCCGTGGCAACGGGGTCATCAATGCCAACTCCGTCTACTGTGACCTAGAGTCCTATCAGACCGACACCGCCTACCACCCCCTAGCCTTCCCACAGTACCTGCCCCTGTCCAGGTGCTACCAGTTCGACCCCATGCCCAAAAGCCTGACCTCCGACATACAACCCTATTGTTGGGGGGGCGAAGCCCTGCTTTGGACCGATTATATCAACAACTACGAGCAGGCCGAATTCTTCCTCTTGCCACGTCTTTGTGCCTTAGCGGAATGTTTTTGGTCGCTGCCTGAGAACAAAAACTGGTCCCACTTCCAAAAGAAAATCGAACACCAAAAACAGCGCATGCGCTCTTTTGGCTACAAACCCTGCAAAGGCTCATTCAAACCCACCGTCACCAAATCCCCCACCGAGGAAGGCTACATGGTCACCCTCACCACCGAGGTGGCCGGAACCTACGTTTATTACACCACCGACGGCAGCGACCCCACGCCCGAATGCAGTATTTACACCGGGCCCATTTTCATGCCTAAAGGCACACACCTCCGCACCCTCTCGCTGTACCACGGACAGGCCCAGGAGGGCATTTACAACTTTATTATATGAAGGACATTATCGACCATCTTGCCTCCACACGCAATCTCACCCTAGAACAACTCGTCGGACTCCTTGCCTCGGAAGATTCAGAAGGCATCCGCTACCTCTTCCACCTGGCCCACCAAACGGCCCAGAACAGCTATGGCAACAAGATCTTTTTCCGAGGACTTATAGAAATATCCAACCACTGCAAAAACGACTGCCGCTACTGTGGCATCCGGCGCAGCCGCACAGGCATCCACCGCTACCGCCTCTCAAAAGAACAAATCCTCCAATGCTGCCAACAGGGCTATGCACTTGGTTTCCGCACCTTTGTGCTGCAAGGAGGCGAGGACCTTTGGTTTGACGACGACCGCATGTGCGACATCGTTGCCGCCATCCACCAGCAGCACCCCGACTGCGCCATCACCCTTTCGCTGGGCGAACGCTCGCGACAGAGCTACCAGCGCCTCCATGATGCCGGAGCCGAACGCTACCTTTTGCGGCACGAAACTGCCAACCGCGCCCACTACCAAAAGCTCCACCCCGCCGACATGTCGTTCGACAACCGCATGCGATGCCTGCAGGACCTCAAGGAGATAGGCTACCAGGTGGGCTGTGGCTTTATGGTTGGCTCGCCCTATCAAACCATCGAGACCCTCTTCGAAGACCTACAGTTTATTCGTGCATTCCAACCCCAGATGGTGGGCATCGGTCCCTTCATCCCTGCCACAGGCACCCCCTTTGCCGACCGACCTGCTGGCACCGTCGAGGCTACGCTGCGCCTGCTGGCCATCATCCGTCTGCTGCATCCTCACGTACTCCTGCCCGCCACCACCGCCCTGGGCACCCTCCATCCGCAAGGCCGCGAGATGGGCATCCTGGCCGGTGCCAACGTCATCATGCCCAACCTCTCCCCTGCCGCCCTACGTGCCGACTACAGCATCTACGACAACAAACTCTCCACCGGCTCCGAAGCCGCCGAAACAGTCAACGACACACGGCAACGCCTTGCCCCACTTGGGGCCACCCTCCTGCCCGACCGCGGCGACTTCAAACCTCAGCACCCCGCCAACGATGAGCCTGAGACATGAATGAGATAACAGAAAAAGCCACCATCACAGAGAATTAATAGCCGCCCCCGTTACAACTCGCGACAATAAGTCTACCCACACTCAAATCAGAAACGCAATTTCCACCACGTATCAAATGAAAAAAACACTCGTATACGTCCTTCTTGCCCTTACGGCCATCGTATGGGGCATTAGCTTCATCATGACCAAAGAACTCTTCACCACCGAAGAGCACATCACGGTACTGATAATCCTCACTTTCCGCCTACTGCTAGCCTCTGCCGTCACCATACCCTTTCTACTGCTGGCGCACAAGCTAGAACCCATTGGCAAGGGAGACCTCAAATGGTTTCTCATCCTAGCCCTTTTGGAGCCTTTTATCTACAGCATCTGCGAGACCAACGGTGTGCGTCTGGTCAGCGGCAGCATGTCCTCCATCGTCGTAGCCACCATCCCCCTCTTCGTCCCCTTCGGCATGGCAGCAGCCTACAAAGAAAAGATACGGGGTGTCACCCTCGTAGGCATCGTCATGTCGCTCATCGGACTCGGCATCATGCTCTTATTTGGCGGCGAAAACAACCTCGACATGAATCCTGGCGGCATCACATGGCTCTTCGGTGCCGTAATCACCGCTGTCATCTACACCATCGTCCTGGTCAAACTCGTCGGCCGATACAAGCCATTCACCATCACAGCCTACCAGAACCTCTTCGGCTGTCTTTACTTCATACCCCTGATGCTGCTGATGGACGGCAGCCACCTGCCCCTCCTCAGCTACTCTCCCAAGATGATACTCCTGCTAGCCATCCTGGGCATCTTTTGCAGTACCCTGGCCTATATCTGTTACAACATTGGTGTAGAGCGTCTCGGGGCCACAGCCGCCTGCATCTTCACCAACGCCATCCCTGTCTTCTCACTCATCGCTGCCATCCTCCTCGGCCAAGAAAGCCTCACATGGACCAAACCCATCGGCATCGTTATCGTCATCTCGGGCGTCATCATAGCCCAAATCCCACCCAAGGCCAGAACACGATAGGCAACGCCACACAGCCAACACCCACCCTACCCTTAGGGCAAAGGCGTTGCAAAACACTTTACATGTGCGTGATAATGGTTTATGCTCGGCCAATCGTCTGATTGGGATTAAAAGTATTTGGGAAAATCCAATATCTCCATTTCCCTGACCTCCTTCCCATCAATCAGAAATCGCACCAGCGTGTCCACTTTCTGAAACCCCGAACGACCGGCTGCACCAGGATTGATGTGGAGAAGGTTCAGTTCTTTGTCCCACATCACCTTCAGTATATGGCTGTGTCCGCATACAAAGATATCGGGTTTCTCGCTTTTGAGCACGGCCAACAACGGTGCGGGGTAATGGCCCGGCCATCCGCCGATGTGAGTCATCAGCACCTTCATCCCCTCGCACTTGAATATAGCAGTAGCCATCACCTCATAACGTAGCTCGTAGTCGTCCATATTTCCGTATACTGCCTGCACAGGCTTGAACTGCCTGAGCTCTTCCAGCACACCTCGACCCATATCTCCGGCATGCCAGATCTCATCGACATCCTTAAAGAAGGTAAACACCTGTCGGGGCACTACACCATGCGTATCCGACAGAACTCCGATTCTCTTCATAATGGTAGCATTATATTTTTATCTTTGATTCTACGACACAACGCTGGACGGCAACGATGGGCAACCCACATTTCAGAATCCAAAATAGAACAACGTTCAGGATTCCGTTCGTTACTATCCTCCCCACCTCTCAGTCCCATCCGGTCAGAACTATTTTTCTTTGCAAAGATACTAAAAAAAACAATAAGTCGTTAATAGAAATATGAATTTTAAGAGAAATATTTCCCCACTTGTGCTGGCAATGATTGTTACCGCACTGACTTTCAGTGGATGCAAGAAATACCAAGGGGATGTCACTGTCCCCTCATACCTACACCTCGACCGCATGACCGTGGTGCCGCAGGCTCAGAATGCCCCCTCCCCCGAGGCGGGTTTCTACAATTCCGATATCGACGCCGTTCAGTTCATCTGCTATTTCGAAGGCGACGACAGCGAAACCAATCTCGGCACTTTCCAACTCCCCTGCACCGTTCCCATCCTCCGACAGGGCGACATGAAATATCTACGCGCATACCCTGTTGTCAAGCAAAATGGATCCACCTCCACCCGAATCTATTATTTCTACTATAATTATGTGGAGCTCAAGAACGTAAAAGTCCAATCCGACAGCGTCACCAATTTAGGAATCCACGACAGCGAAAGAGACCTATGGACGCTGCAAACCACCTACAAAACCCGCAACCAGATGTCCGTCCTCGCCGAAGACTACTTCGAGCCCACCACTTTCAACACCCACTTTGACAGCACCGTTGTCTGGGTTAGCAACGACCCCGAGGGAGCATGCAACGGCCAAGGGTACGGCCTGGTCCACATCCCCGACAGCATCAGCATACTCAACTTCTACATCAAGGACGAATTCGACATACCCAACAGTACCATATACCTGGAGATGAACTACCAGACGGACGTAGAACTACACCTAGACATGATAGGCTACGAAATCAGCTCCGGGGGGGCCGCCACCTCCAAGGGCATCATAGCCCTCAAACCCACCACCGGAAAAGGATGGAAAAAAATATACATCAACCTCACCCGCACCTGGAGCCAATTTAATTACAACGCCCCATTCACACTTTATTTCCAAGCCGTAAACCCCAATGGCATCGATGCCAACGTGAAACTAGACAACGTAAAAATACTATCCTACTAACTAAACCCCAAAACGCCCAGGGCACAGCCCATTCTGCAATAACTACAATGAAGGCCAAACAAGTCACTATTCGCTACATCATATTCGACATTCTCAGCGCCATGACCGCATGGGCGCTACTATTTGTCTTTCGAAAGATTGGGTTTGAGAACTTCAACTGGAACGACATCAACCAGATTTTTTCTGATGCCAACTTCTGGTGGGGCATTGTTCTCATCCCCATTGGATGGCTCAGCCTATACACCATCCAAGGAACCTACAAGAACGTCCTCCGCAAATCGCGCCTCAAGGAGGCCCAAGACACCATCGTTGCCACCCTCATAGGTGTGGTAGTGCTGTTCTTCGCCTTCATGCTCGACGACGAAGTGGGCACCTATCAAAACTATTACCTCAGTGCCATCTTCCTCTTTGTCGTCCACCTGGGGCTGACATACCTATGCCGCGTCATACAGACCTCCCATATCGTGCGCAGCGTCCATCAGCGGCGAATCGGCTTCCCCACCCTACTCATTGGCAGCCACAACAAAGCCTACCAAACCTACATCGACCTTGAGAACCAAGAGAAATACTCTGGCAACATCTTTGTCGGCTTCGTCTCCGTTGACTGCTGCGACGGTGAGCGGCCCGCCTGCGCCGAGCAAAGGCTCACTGCCATCATGCCATGCCTTGGCACCACCGAAAACATCAAGGCCCTGATAGAGCAGCACCATGTCGAAGAGGTCATCATCGCCGTGGAAGACACCGAGCAGGCTCAGATACAACAAATCCTGCGCACCCTCGACGGATGCGGCGAAGTTATCATAAAAATCACCCCTGATGCCCGCGACATCATCCTCGGAATGGTGCGCGTGGACAGCATCTTCCACTCGCCCCTAATCACCATCAACACCCGCCTCATGCCCGAGTGGCAATACAGCGTCAAACGCATTGCCGACATCCTCCTCTCCCTTCTGGCGCTCATCATTCTCTCCCCGGTCTTCCTCATCACCGCCATCCTGGTCAAATGCTCCAGTCCTGGCCCCATTTTCTTCACCCAGGAGCGCATCGGATATATGGGAAAACCATTTAAGATGCATAAATTCCGTAGCATGTACATCGACGCCGAATCCTGCGGCCCGGCCCTCTCCCGCGACGACGACCCCCGCATCACACCTTTCGGTCACTTCATGCGCAAAGTGCGGCTCGACGAGATACCCCAGTTCTACAACGTTCTCAAAGGCACCATGTCCATTGTAGGCTACAGGCCCGAACGCCAGTTCTACATAGACCAAATCGTCAAACGCTGCCCCGAGTACCTGCTGCTCCAACGCATCAAGCCCGGCATCACCTCTTGGGGACAAGTGAAGTACGGCTATGCCAGCAGTGTTGACGAGATGTGCGACCGCCTCAAATACGACCTCCTATACCTCGAAAACATGTCCCTCGCCACCGACATCAAGATACTCATATACACCGTCGGCATCATCTTCCAAGGGCGCGGAAAATAAGTCTGCCCCCGGCATCGCCGTAAGCAGATAGCGCAACAACCTCACCCTACTAATTGCCACTACCCAAAGCAGAGGACGCCTGCCAACAAGAAACGAAAAAATAAAAACAACAAACAATAAAAATGAAAAAGATCACCATCCCGTTTGTCGCCATCGTGCTGCTTTTGGCAACCGGTGCCTGCGACAACAAGTCAGAAAACGTAGTTCTTGCCAACCAAACGGACACCCTGAGCTGGGCCATGGGCATGAGCCTGGCCGAGACCGCCCAGACCCAGTACCTATCCTTAGACCAGAAAAAAATAAAACAAGCCTTTGAGAGCTTCCTCAATGGCGAGAAGCAGCCTTTGGACGAAAAAACCTATCGAGAGATATGCCAGTTCATGGCCTTCACGATAGCTCAGCATCAGAAGGAAGAATCCAAGAAAGACAGCCAGACTGCCAATGTGCGTCAGAAAGAATACTTTGACAAACTAGTTAAAGAAAAAGGCGACAACCTCAAGAAAAGCAAAGAAGGATTCTACTATGAAGTGCTGACGGCAGGCAGCGGTGCCAAAGCCAAGGAGGGCGAACGAATCAAGTTCGACTTCCACAGCTTCAATGCGCTGACGGGCGAGACCATCACCAAAACCTATGGCAACCGCGAGCCCATTGTGCACGTCATTTCTACCAGCATGTTCACAGGTCTGTTCAATGGTCTGCAACTGATGCCGGCTGGCAGCAAATATCGCTTCTACTTCCCCTACGAGCTCTGCCAAAACGTTGGCGACCTCCCCCCTCACACACCGGTAATCTACGAAGTGGAACTCCACGAAATATACAAAGACTAAAGAAGACCTCTAAAAATGGTCCCAGAGAGGCAAACTCTCAATGACCCCGCACAAGGGGTCGCGACCGGAGGGAGCAACCACTTTCCAATAGTGTGGGGTATACCAAGCAAATACATATTAGCGTGCTGGAGGCACGCGCTCTCAAAAACCAAATTAATAGGACCCACCTAAAGAAACACACACAAAAGAAAGAGCCCCGCTGGATAGGCGGGGTTCTTTCTTTATAGCATCGGATATTTAATAACCGAGGACCTTAAGCATAGACTTGTGGCTCTGCTCTTTGGCAAAAAGCTTGGTGACATATTCACCGTTTTCGTCTTTGTCGATGATGATGTGTTTAGGCGCGGGTATCAAGCAGTGCTGTATGCCGCCATATCCGCCCAAACTCTCCTGATAGGCCCCCGTGTGGAAGAAACCGATGTACAGGGGGTCGTCCTTCTGCAGCTTGGGCAAAAAAATGGCATTGGCATGAGAGTCGGCATTGTAATAGTCCTGGCTGTCGCAAGTCAGCCCACCCAAAAAGACCCGCTGGTACTCACAGTCCCAATGGTTGATGGGCAGCATGATAAAGCGCTGGTTGATGCCCCAGGTGTCAGGCAACGTAGTGATAAAGGAACTGTCTATCATGTACCACATCTCACGGTCGTTCTGCTGTTTCTGGTCCAAGATACTGTACAGTGTAGCACCGCTTTCGCCTACCGTAAAACTGCCAAATTCGGTGAAGATGTTCGGCTCCTCCACCTGCCGTGTGGCGCAGATGTTCTTTATCTGAGCCAACACCTCTTCGGCCATATATTCATAGTCGTAGTTGGCCGCCAAGGAAGTTTTGCAGGGGAACCCTCCGCCAATGTTCAACGAGTCCAGCTCCGGGCAAACCCGTTTCAGGTCGCAGTAGACATTGACACACTTCGAAAGTTCATTCCAATAATAGGCCGTGTCGCGAATGCCGGTATTGATAAAGAAATGCAGCATCTTGAAGCTGAATTTAGGATTGGGCTTGATGTGTTCCTCATAGAAACTGACTATATCGCGATAGCGCATGCCTAACCGGGAAGTATAGAAGTCGAACTTAGGCTCCTCCTCCGCAGCAATGCGGATGCCCACCTTCATCGGAACCTCAGGGTTCTCCAACATCTGGTCGAGCTGGTAGTACTCGTTCTGATTGTCAAAGATAGGCACTACATTGTGCCAGCCGTCGTTGTACAGCCCCACGATATTCTCCAGGTAGGGCAGCCGCTTGTAGCCATTGCACACAATGAACTTATCCTTGTCCACCAGCCCCTGGTTGTAGAGTTCCTGTATCAGGTTAATGTCAAAGGCAGACGAAGTCTCCAAGTTGATGTCATTCTTGAGTGCCTCTTCAAGCACAAAACTAAAGTGACTGGATTTGGTACAATAACAGTAGTTATAGCTACCCTGGTAATCGGTCTTGGCAATGGCCACGTTGAACATTCGCTTAGCGCGCTGTATCTGAGAGGAAATCTTGGGCAAATAAGTAATCTTCAGTGGGGTGCCGTACTGTTTAATGACCTCCATCAGAGGAATGTCATGGAAATACAACTCGCCATCCTCCGTGCGGAACTCATCCACCGGAAAATCGAAGGTCTGATCGATTAAATCGTAATACTTGTTCTTCATCCGACTAAATTAGTTTGTTTAAAAAATCGACATCCGACTAACTCGGAATGGTTTGCAAAAGTACACATTTTTGTACATAAAACAATAAAATAATTGCACAAGAGCTTAATCAAACCAACCCGAAAGCTGATATAGAGGGACTTATAAAGTGAAAAAAATAACAAAAAGAGGTACCAAGGCGGGTTGGAAGAAGCACTTTTCAGCCTCACCACACCCTTGGTACCTCAACAATTGATACTGATGTTTGCTAATTAAGGACGAGCTTTTTGACGGTGACTGCCGCTGCTGTCTCTACCTTGACAAAGTAGACCCCCGTCTGCAGCCCTTGGAGGTTGAGACGAACCTGGTCGGCATTGACCTGTCTGTGCTGAAGGGTCTGCCCCATAAGGCTGATGAGTTGTACGCTACGGATGCCGTCGGCGGCTACGGTAACATTGTCCTTGGCAGGATTGGGATATAGCCGCACCTCGGAAAGAGGCTCCGCATCCCGCACGCCCAGTATGTCGACCGAGGCCGTAGCACTACATCCTCCGCGAAAGCCGGTAACCGAAATATGGATACTCTCTGAAGGGCAAATCACAATGCAGTTGCCCGTTTCACCGGTGCTCCACTGGTAGGTAGAAGCACCAGATGCCCTCAGCAGTCTGCAGCCCCCGAATTGCTCTACGCTGATTTCCACTTCGGGCTGCTCCATCACGTTCAAGGAAAGATACTGAGAAAAGCCAGCGGTCGAGTCAACATAGGCGAAAACGCCTGTATTGGCAGTGCTAACCGCGCGTCCCGCAAAGGTGTATTCGACACCTTGGCAGACGGTGTCAACCACAAAGGTGGTGTTGTCGGATTTGTAAGGAAACCTCACGTCGTCTATCCAAGCGCAATCGCTGCCATCAGAAGCCGACATGTCTTTGGTATAAGCAAAGGTAAAAGTATGTGAGCCGGGTTCAACAGGATAAGACACTCGGGTCCAACCCTCTTCACCCGAAGCGGCCAACATTTGTGTGCCGTCAATATAAAAGACAAACTTATCGTAGCTTTCCTCAGAAGAAACCTTATAACTGAAACTTATCGAATCATACAGATTAGAAGTCCATGAGATAGACATGCTTGAGGTGGACCTGTTGTTTAGATTGGTCTTACTTCGGGCACTATACCTACCCCTGTTGACCTGTCCGGAGGTAATCTCCCAGGGATTGTCTTCTTGTACCCAGCTAAACTGGTTGAAGTTGCCCGTCTCGAAGTTCTCGACAAAACCTGAACCGGAGATAACGCCATACTCTTTAACCAAATGGGTACCTCTGTCATCGGTGACATAGAGATAAAATGGAATGGTGGCGTTGGGAATCGATGCTCCAAACGTTACAACGAAAGAGAGGGCCACACTTTCTCCTGGGGCCAAAGGTGCCGACATCTGGTCGGCGGCTTGGGCTGCTAGGAGACCGAAATCGTTGACAAGACTAAAGGTTAGATTAGAGGTGGTGTCCGAACCGGTGTTGGTGACCACGCAGCTGATGGTACTGGTCGTATTAGCTGCCAAGGCCGGAACAACGGTGGCTGCAGAGGCCTCAAGATGGCTGCTTGAAACAATAAAGGTTTGGGTCTTGGAGGAAGGACCGGTGCCACCAAAATGGACATTGAGGTCAAAACAGACCACATCTCCATCAACAAGTTCGTCGGAGAGGTAAACAGCATTGACTCCTGTAATGGTGACGGTATCGCCTGGAGGACAGGAGGTGAAGCGAGACTGGGGTTGGATGACTGAGACCCCGGCATCGCCTGATGCGAAATCGATTCGGCCACTGGCAGAAGTGGACGTACCTACATTGGTAACAGTGATGTCGAAGGTGGCGACCTCACCAGCATGGAGTTTGCCGGAAGTGGGGACAATGTCGGTGACCATCACATAGGGGCCATCGGTCATAATAACACTGACCGGCTCAAAAACGGGTATGTGATTCTGTGCCCACACAGCCAACTCCAGTTCTCCAGGTTCCATATCTCCTGGAAGGGATAGGGAAGCCACACCATTGGCATCGGCATAGGCAGCCGCCACAAGGTCGTGACGTTCGGCAGTAGTAAGAGCCACATAAGCATAAGGAACCGCACGGACGGTATAGGTCTCCTCGCTCAAAACGATGGCCGAAGAATACGAAACCGTCATCGGGGCCGGCGTGGCAAGCCACGGCATCAACGATGGGTCGCCAAAGTTCTCGTATATTTCCCAATAGTATAGCTGATATGAGCCAGTGGCCTCCACTGACATATTGCCAGCGGTAACCATGGCACCGGTAGTAGTATGCCAGGCACTGTATCTTTCGCCATGGGTATGGAAGAGGCGGTCATAGACACCAAGATTCTGAGCATCGTAGGTGGCATTCATCTCGTTATAGATGGAACTACGGAATCCCACCTGCCAACAAAAATCATGCGGCCAATAGGTGCTGTTGGTAGCGCCAATGTAGGAAACAGCACCGGCGTTGTTACCCTTATGGAGAAGGGCCTCGCCCAGGCAGTCGCCTGCTGTGGTGTTGAAGCGGCCCGAGAGGCAGCAGTTGCCAATGAAGATGGAGGGTTTGCCACTGTTGGTCATATCGGCAGCTTCATCGGAACTAAAATAGGGCAAGTGCCAGTTGTTGTCGCTGCCATGGGCGCTGTAGTTGACAAAGCCATAGCCCTGATTGTAGAGATTGATGAGGGTATTGCTTGTTGCAGTGGTTTGGCTGCTACCGGTAACAGTAACACCGGCAGGCGCAAAGGAGGTGTTGTTTTTAAAATATCGGACATCGGAGAAGCCGTTGGCAGCATTGAGATAATACTTGGCAATGTAATCCATGGCAGGGTCGGCATAACGATAGGCGTTGTCGCCGCTAGAGCGCGAGTCGACACCAGATATCAACACACCTTTGTTCAGATAGCTGGGGTCGGCGAAATTGTAGCCTTCGTAGAGGAGGGTCTTTTCTATCTGTGGGGTCAGCTCGGCCACAGTCTGGGCGGAGAAGCGGCCTACGTAGCAGTCGGGGATGTTGTCACCACTAGTCCACGTGGTGTAATAAAGGTCGGTGACGTGGGAAGAGGATGGACTGGTGGCGCGGGAACCAAAGGCAGGCACCTGCTGGTGGTCGCCCACAATAAGCAGATATGTGGGGGCTGGCAAAGAGGCTGAAGCATTGTCATAGAAACGCTTGGTGTAGTTGGCTATTGCAGTGGCGGTGGTGCCAACGGCAGCCTCGTCGGTATAGCCCACGGTGACCAAGAAGCCCTGCCGTTTTTTCCAATTGATAAACTGGTCCAAATGACCACGGAAACTGCTGTGGGCAACGATAAGGTAATGAATGGGGGCTCCCTGCCTGACACTTTTCTGAGCGGGCAATGTACTTAACAGACTACTACACAGGCTGAAATCGGGTGAGTAATAACGTTGGTGCATTTGCTGGGTAGCAGCAATGTCGACACCCTGAAAAGTGAGGGTGATGTCCATGGATGTAATTAAATTGAGTTCTCCGGTCACGGGATTGTAGGCAAACGGAGAAACCCGCAGCATGGCTATGTTGCGGTCACGGGCCACACCCAACACCTCAGCCCAAGCAGCCGGATGGTCGGTGAAGGCATCGGTGGAATAAAAAGCACTGTCTATGGCAAAGGGTAGCGGATACCTGTCCGACTTGCTGGGAGCAGGCTGAACGGGCATCATGGGATACTTGAGGGGGGACAGTCTCTTCGTCTGGACGTTGGAAACGGAGACCTCGACACTACTGCACAGAGGAATTTCTATCGCTTCGGTAATGATGGGCAGATCGGGCCGTCCCACCTGAACTGAGGGGGAGGCTCCTTCCATGTCTATAGCAGCGTAGACGGCTCCGCCCGCCTGCACGTCCGACACCGTAAAGTGGGGTACCGTGAAAGCATAAGAAGATTGGCTATAGTCGCTCTGATTAACGATGAGTGACTGAGCCATACCAGATGTCTGGCCCAATAAAAGCAAGACCACAAAAAAGCATTTGAGTATTTTTTCCATTTTGAAATCTAGATAGTTTAATTACTTTGTATGATTATAATTATTAACCTCACGTCCGAATGGTAGGCATGGCAGAAGAAAAAGAGTTCCCTTTTGGCCTTCCCTTGGCAACGGCTCTGCATGCAGAACGGCAATGGGACTGTGGGTTTTCATAGTTCAGTATTGAAATATGTCCACGGAGATGGGGCCGTAATAGTCACCTGCTCATGGCGGACAGGATGTTCAAACACCAGACGATAGGAATGGAGCGAGATGCTGCCGTCGGGGTTGGAACGGGAGGCTCCATATTTGAGGTCGCCCTTGATGGGACACCCCATGTTAGCCAACTGACAACGGATCTGATGGTGACGGCCCGTGTGGAGGTCTACTTCCAACAAATGGTAACCGCCTGAGGAGACAGCCTTGAGCCGATAGTCCAGCACTGCCAATTTGGCACCGGGTTTCTCTGGGTCACTGGTGACGAAACTTTTATTGCTTTTCTCCACGCGGAATAGGTAATCTTCCAAGTGGCCTTCCTCAAAGGGAGGGCGGTTCTTGACCACGGCGAGATAGGTCTTTTGGAACTGGCGGTGGAGCACCAAACTGGTCATGCGGGAGAGTGCCTTGCTGGTTTTGGCAAAGATTACCACACCGCTCACGGGACGGTCCAGCCGATGAATGACACCACAGAAGACATTGCCCGGTTTGTTGTCGCGCATCTTGAGGAATGCTTTTATCTCCTCCACCAAAGGTGTGTCACCCGTCTTGTCGCCCTGCACAATTTGGCCCGGCAGCTTATTGAGGGCTATCAGGTGGTTGTCCTCATATAGTATTTGCTCTGCTATCGACATAATGCATGAGACTATTAGGCCTGCTGGGAATCAGTGACCGGCTGGATGGTACAGATGGGCGAAATGCCATTGCGCACTACATCCTGAAGGTCAACATCGAGAATAAACTGCTTGGGTATAAACAAGTCGATACGCGACCCGAACTTAATGAACCCCATCTCTTGGTTCTGTTTGACGTGCTCGCCTTGGCGTGCGTAGCAGACAATGCGGCGTGCCATAGTTCCAGCAACCTGCCGTATCACTATTTTCTGTCCATCGGGGAGCCGAAGGCCCACCGTGGTACGCTCATTCAGCACACTGGATTTGGGATAAGAAGCCACAAAATAGTTGCCTCGGTGGAACTTGTAGTATTCCACCACCCCATCGCAGGGATAGCGGTTGACATGGACATCGGTACCGTTCATGAAGATGCTTATCATAATGCATTCCTGCTTGATATACTCTTTTTCCAGGGCCTCCTCAATGGTCACCACAGTACCATCGGCTGGCGAAATCAGACGCTGGGGGTCATTGGTGAACACCCTTCGGGGGATGCGGAAGAACATCATCACCATGAAGAAGAAGACCAACAGGATGGTGATGAAGAGGAAATGGAAAAAGGTCCAGTGGTTCACAAAGAAAATCATCAACAGATAGATGAGCATGATGATGGTGCCCAGACCTAACAAAAGTTTCTTACCTTCACGATGGATATACATATCTCTGTTATATTACGGGGTTGCTAATTGTCTTTTTCCTTTCCCTTCGGTGACATTACCTCTTTTTTTCACTCGGTAGCGTTATTCTTCATTGATTGGGCTGGGGTCGTTTTTGCGTTCAGCTTGTGCCATGTTCTCCAGTTTCGAGATGGACCGTCGGGCTTTTTATCAGTTTTTGTATTACGATTGAATTATGTGAGGATAGCCACAATGGCAATCAAAGTGGCAAACGGAAGTATCATCATAAGACTGTCGAAACGGTCGAGAAAACCACCGTGGCCAGGCATGATGTTACCGGAATCCTTGAGGCCGACAGAACGTTTGAGCATGGACTCTACAAGGTCACCCAGCGTACCTATGACGCTGCAGACCACTCCCAACAAGAGCCACTCACCCCAAACCAATTCGGTCTTGAAAAGGGGTCCTACAAAGACAGCCGTGAGCAGGCAGGCCAACACACCGATGGCAGTGCCCTCCCAGCTCTTGCCGGGTGAGTGCTTGGGCCACATCTTGTGCTTGCCCACAAGAGAGCCGCCCATGTAGGCAAAGCTGTCGTTTACCCACACCATGATGATGCACATCACCAGAATGTTCATGCGGTTGTGGAGGAAAGGCATGAGTCCCATGGGTACAGCACAATAAAGCATCGGAAGCAACGTATGGAGCACGTCGACAAAGGGACGCTCCGAGCTGCGCCATAGCTCCACCATGAGGGTGAATGGCACGGCTATTAGCATGACAGCCAACATCACCAATGCCATCACCACCACCGTGAGCGTGGAACTTAATCCCAGGGCATCAAAAGCGGACCCACCATAGAGCGTTCCGAGGCCAAGCCCCACCGTCATGAGGGCAGCGAAAAAATACCCTAGTGGCTGGTTAGGATGGTAGTTCTGACTTTTAGCAATGCGGTAGTATTCGAACGCACAACCCATGGCAACAAAGAGGGCGAAGGCCGTCAGAATGACGACACCCAACTTGGGGTTGCCCAAGAGACGTCCGCTGTAAATGGAACCCAAGAACAGCAGGGCGTAGACTGTGGCACTAGCGGTGCGAATCCAAAATGTTTTCATTTAATTATATTCTATCTTTTATCTAATTTCTTTCTGCCCGATTCTATCTTTTCTACTGCGGTGCCACCAGCTTTACCTTTCCATATTCCTCGACTCCGTCCTGCGTTAACCGGCGCAGGGTCTAGTCCCACACACACATTGGCAACACTGCCAGCCATGCTGAAGGCATCCGACGTTCAGCAGTCCTTTTTTATTTAGTTTCTTCGTTTCCGCCGATAAGTGTGCTATTAGTATTTTCGCCCTCATTGGCATTGGCGAGGGCGGCCTTAGCCTCTTCTTCCTGTTTCAGCTTCTCGGCCTCGATGTCAGCCTGGCGGGGACCATAGATACGCTCCAGGTCTTCACGGAAGAGCACTTCTTTCTCAAAGAGCTGCCCGGCCAACTGGGTCATCTGCTCCTTGTGGGCTTCGATAATTGCTTTGGCGCGCTGATATGCTTCTTCCACCAATCGGCGGACCTCCTTATCAATAATCTCGGCAGTTTTCTCACTAAAGGGTTTGGTGAAGCCATAGTCGGTCTGACCTGTGGAGTCGTAGAAACTGACATTCCCCACCTCTGGACTCATGCCGTAGTATATGACCATCGACTGAGCCATCTTGGTGGCACGCTCGATGTCGCTAAGGGCACCCGTGCCTATCTGCCCGAAGAATACCTCTTCGGCTGCGCGACCTGCCATGAGGCTGGTCATCTCGTCCTTCATCTGCTCGGTGGTGGTGAGGTGGCGCTCATCAGGCAGGTACCAGGCAGCTCCCAAGGACTCTCCTCGTGGTACGATGGTTACCTTGATAAGCGGGTTGGCCCACCGCAGCAGCCAGCTGACCGAAGCATGGCCGCTTTCGTGGAAGGCCACCACTCGTTTCTCATGGGTGGAGAGGACTTTGGTGCGTTTCTCCAAACCACCAACAATGCGGTCCACAGCATCCAGGAAGTCCTGTTTGTCTATCTGCTTCTTATTCTTACGGGCAGCAACCAAGGCAGCCTCGTTGCATACATTGGCAATATCAGCACCCGAGAAACCCGGGGTCTGTTTGGCTAGGAACTCACGGTCGACATAGCCTTCCGACTCTTTGTCGGTGTTGAGCTTCAGGTTGCGCATATGCACATTGAAAATGGCCTTGCGCTCTTCGAGGTCTGGCAGTTCCACATGGATCTGACGGTCGAAACGGCCGGCACGCATAAGGGCCTTGTCCAGCACGTCGGCGCGGTTGGTGGCGGCCAGCACAATGACATTGGTGCCGCTACTGAAACCGTCCATTTCGGTAAGTAGCTGGTTGAGGGTATTCTCGCGCTCGTCGTTGGCATTGCTCAGTCCTGCGCGGCCACGGGCACGGCCCACGGCATCAATCTCGTCTATGAAGATAATGCAGGGTGTCTTTTTCTTGGCCTCTTCAAAAAGGTCTCGGACGCGCGAAGCACCTACACCCACGAACATCTCCACGAAGTCGGAACCCGACATAGAGAAAAAAGGCACGTTGGCTTCGCCTGCCACTGCCTTGGCCAGCAGTGTCTTACCTGTACCCGGAGGCCCCACGAGCAGCACGCCCTTGGGTATCTTACCGCCCAAGTCGGTGTAGCGTTGGGGGTTCTTGAGGAAGTCCACCACCTCCATCACCTCCTCTTTTGCTCCGGCCAAGCCGGCAACATCCTTGAAGGTAACATTGGTGGGCGTTTTGCCGTCGTACATCTTGGCCTTGTTCTTGCCAACGCCAAAGATGCCACCACCGCCGCCACTGCCTCCCATCTGGCGTTGCGCCATGCGATTCATGACAACAAAAAAGATGATGAGTAGGAGAAAAGGACCGAAAAAGACCAGTATGTCGCGCCATGGGCTGGTCCGTTTTTCGGGCGTTATGTCGATGAAAGTACCCGTTTGCTCTTCAATCTTTTCTATCTCTTTTTCGAAACCTTCTATTGTGACAAACCGATATTCGTAGTACCCAGATGCCAACGACTGGTTCATCATATTTTTCGAATAGAGATCACGATAAGACGAGTCGTTCTTGACAGCCGTGGCCTTCATGTGTATTTCGGCATATTCCTGATTGACCACAACTATCTTCTCATAATCGTGTTTAATCAGTATGGACTCAAACTTTTCTTTCTTGATGGTCTTGGGGCCACCCGAGCTGTCTTGTGTGAGCAACATACTGCCCAGCGCAACAATGATGATGCCATAGATGACATACATTACCCAATTGCGCTTAGGTCCTTGCTGTCCGCTGTTGGGTGTCTGCGGTTTGAAGGGGTTAGTATTTGGCTGATTGGGGGTTTGTTTTTTCTCTGCCATATAGTATTATATAGTTCATTATCGTTATTAACCGTTTTCTCGCATCGACAAAGTGCATTCACTTCGCCACCTGTCTGCCACTCCCGGTGTAGCCAAGGCCGTTTTTTTCATGAACAGCATCCAGCCACATCAGGAAGGAAGAGACCGTCAACCCTACTGGGCTGCGAACTCCATGCGGGCGGCATCGGCCCATAGCTGCTCGAGTCGGTAGAAATCGCGCCTTTCCTGTTGGAAAATATGGACCACTACGTCGAAATAGTCCATCAATATCCACTCAGCATTATTATACCCTTCCAGTTTGGAGGGATTAATCCCTGTGGCTTTCTTTACCACCTCATGCACGTGGTCGCAAAGAGAGCTTACGTGCGACGGCACATTGCCCGAAGCTATCACAAAAAAAGCACAGGGGGCCGAAGGCAACCCGCGTAGGTCTAGGATTTGTACATCAACGCCCTTCTTCTCGTCCAGGGCTTGTGCGGCCAACTTGGCCAATACTTCTGATTCTGTCATTCGTTTGTGTTATTGTGCTTGGGTGTCAATGCAACTTAGGCATCCTCACCTTCACACATCATTAGTTTTGCTGTTAGTATTCTAATCTTGTCGTGTTCTTCTATTTCCACACGCACATAATGGTCTGGAAGCAGTTCTTCCACTTTCTCGGTCCATTCGGTAAACACCCAGTCGCCACTGTAGAAATACTCTTCATAGCCGATGTCATAGGCCTCGTCGATGTTCTTGAGCCGGTAGAAGTCGAAATGGTATACCGGCTGCTGGGCAGCGGTGCTGTAGGAGTTGATGATGGCAAAGGTGGGACTACACACATTGTCTTCTACCCCTAGCTGCTGGCAGATTTCCTTGATGAGGGTGGTCTTGCCCACTCCCATCTTGCCGAAAAAGGCAAAGAAACGCTCCTCGGCGAAAGTATCCAGCAATTCCCGTGCCACTTGTGGCAACTCTGTTATACTGTCAAATGTTCTCTTCATCATTGTACATGACTATCTCAGACGGTCGGCTGCGCGCACTTTCTCCTCGTCAGCCTTGATGGAACGCTGGGCCAGGAAGAAGAATATAGCGGCAACTATGGGAAGAAAAGCCCCTAAGGCATAGTGCGTGTGTATGTCGGTGCAGGCCATGGGGGTGGTGACTGCCTTAATATATTTGTCTACCGCCCAGATGAAAATAAGGAAGATGTCGACTACAGTGAGCAGAAAACCCACGGCAACAACCTTCATCTGGGTAGGACGGTTCTTATAGAGGAAAATGCTCACCAGCGCTATGGCTATGCCAACAAGAGTCAGCACCATGAGAGGCCAAGTCTTGATGAAGCCTTTTTGTCCCATGGTAACAGGCTGGCCGTTGAGAATTTCGTTCATCAGCTCGGGATTGTCCTTGGGCAGGAGGTTGAGGGCACCGCTCACAGGCACACCCAGCGGGGCTTTGGCAGTAAAAGTAGCCATGGGGAAGGCAAAGCAGAACACCAGCGATATGGCTGCCAACAACAAAAAAATAGATTGTTTTCTCTGTATCATTTCAGTTTTTTAAGTTAGTTTGTTCTATCGTGTTTTTTGAGCATTAAAGTCATCTGAAGACGAGTGGGGCTTCTTTCGTTCTAGGGTTTCACTCCTTAGTATAAGAGGAAGACTAGTTTAACTCTATGTCGGCCACACCACGCGTTTTGCGATAGTGCCATTTACCTAGCACCTTGCCACCCCGCATGAGGGTGAAACCCGGGTTGGAGCGCATGACAGTTTTGATGGCCGTGCCGTCGGCAAAATAGTACTCCAGGTCGTCGAGCTGTACTTTGTGCAGGAATTGCTGGATATCTTCGGGCAGGGCACTGGTGAGAATAACCATCTGTATATTGTTCTCATCGCAGTACTCGTGCATCCGCTGAAGAGATGCAACGCCCCTATCGTCAACCTTATCGACATCATAAAGGGTGACCATCATCAGGTAATCCTCGGAAGCGATAAACTCCTGGGCGTGGTCATTCATCTCCAAGTCCATCATGGCAAACCCGTCAGCCTGTATTTGGTGCGGGTCTTCCACACGGCTGCTCTCCCATTCCCACGTCTCTTCCCAGGTGGGGTCTTCCATCTTTTGCATCAGCTCCTCCGAGAGAAACTCCTGCGTCTCTCCGGTTGTCTTGTTGCGATAGGTCAGATAGCTTTTCACCTGCAGGCTCTCATCCATGTCCACCATCTGGTTGCCCACTTTCCAGGCCCTGAAGTCGATGCACGGCTCGTTGTTGATGTTGAACAGACCAAAGATAACCATCAGCACGATGGCAAAAAGGGCCGTCAGCGTGTCGCGCTCGGTGCGTTTTTTGAGACGCAGACTACGGGTAAGGAAAATCCATACGGTGGGAATGTCCAGAACGACATTCTTCCAGAAGGTCTGCCAGTTGGTCAGCTTAATGGCATCGCCGAAACAGCCACAGTCGCTCACCTTGTTGGTGATGGCGTCGTACAACGTGGTGGCAGTAAAGAAGAGCATCATCAACGCCAGCAGCCAGGCTGTGCCGCGGCGGAACGACCCCGTCAGCAACATCACACCCACCAAAAATTCCAACGTGATGAGGAGCATCGAAAGGAAAGGTGCTGCGGGCTGCAGCCACTCCAGACTTATACCACCAAACTGCCAGGCTGTAAGATAGTCGTTGATCTTGAAGGCTGTTCCCAGAGGGTCAACGCCTTTGACAAAACTGGAGAAGATGAACACAAGTCCCACAAAAACGCGGGCTATCACATTTAGCGACCAGTTTAGTTTAGTATCTTTTATCTGCATAACGTATTATTAAAGTTCGACAAGTCTTTTTACTTTTTTCCGACCTCTGAAACCGTCGGTGGTCATCGCCCACCCTGAGATCCATAAAAAATTCAGTTCTCTTTTAGCCGTATCAAACAGAAGAGCGAATAGTTGATGATGTCCATATAGCTGCCTTCTACCCCTTCGGAGATAAGGGTCTTGCCCTGATGGTCTTCTATCTGTTTGATCCTGCGAATCTTCATCAGGATCAAATCCACCATCGAACTCACCCGCATCATGCGCCAGGCCTCGTCATAGTCATGGTTCTTATCCAGCATCAGCCGAGTGGCCCGGCTGATGTGTTTGTCATAGAGTTCCATGGCCTTGGACAGTGGCAGCTCCTGTTCGCCCTCAGGACCCAGTTCTTGCTGTATCAATGCCATTACGGCATAATTGACCATCGCCACAAACTCGGGCTCCACACCGTCACCCACACGGTTTTCGCCACTCTCCTGTATGCTGCGTATACGGCTGGCCTTGATGAATATCTGATCGGTGAGCGACGGCAGACGCAGCACTCGCCACGAAGTGCCATAGTCGCGTGTCTTCTTCTCGAAAATATCGCGGCAACGGGCTATCTCGTTTTTAAATTCTAGGTTCGTATCAGGCATAATTTACTAATTACAATCACTTATAACGAAAAAAGTATTTTTTTATTTGCTGTCACACAATTAAAAAAACAAAAAAACGTTTCTATTGTCAAAGATACAAAGATACAATTTTTTTTTGAACTATGGACAGCTGGCTGCATTTTTCTCCTTTCAATGCCTTCCTGCACGGCCGTCAAACCACCTTCCACCGGCCTGTCGTCATGGGCATCCTCAACGCCACCCCCGACTCTTTCTACGACGGTGGACGCTACACATCCCCCGAGGCCGTCCTTTCCCATGCCCGACAGCTGTTGGCCGACGGGGCCGACATCATCGACCTCGGCGTGGTCTCCTCCCGCCCTGGGGCTCAACTGCTTCGCCCACAGGAGGAAGCCGACAGACTAGCCCCCCTGGTGCGCCTGCTGCGGAAGGAACTCCCCGACCATACAATCCTCTCCGTCGACACTTGCTACAGCCTGCCTGCCGCTAAAGCCGTTGAGGCCGGCGCCGACATCATCAACGACATCTCCGGCGGCCAGTTCGACCCGGAGATGTTCGCCACCGTGGCCGACCTGAACGTGCCGTACATCCTGATGCACACCCGCGGCCTGCCCTCGGTCATGCAGCAGGCACATAACACCCAATACGACGACATCATCGAAGACCTCCTCGCCTATTTCTCCCCAAAGATTGACGAACTCTACCGGTTGGGGGTCAACGATATATGGCTCGACCCCGGCTTCGGTTTTGCCAAGACCGTCGACCAGAACTACGAACTCCTTCTCCGCCTCGGCGAACTTGTCAACCACTTCCCCGACAACCCTATGCTCACCGCGCTCTCCAACAAATCCATGATTACCAAACGGCTGAAAAATGACCTAGACACCTCCTACGCCCCCCTCCCCGACTCCGAATTGGGCACCCTCACACTCAACACCCTCGCCCTCCGCGCCGGCACCCGCCTTTTACGCGTCCACTCTCCCCACCTCGCCAAGGTCGCCATCGACCTGCTCTATCAGTAGTAACAACCCACAATGGATAAATCAAAATAATGAAAACATTCTTACCCCTACTAACCATCCCCTTCCCCGAAATCCGTCTCGTCGACATCCTCGACATCGTCATGGTCGCCGCCCTCATCTATTGGCTCTACAGCCTGGTTCGCGGTACCAACATCATGCGCATTTTCTGGGCCATCATTGTCATCTACATCGCCTGGCGCATCTTCGCCTTGCTCAACATGCGCCTCTGCAGCCAAATCTTTGGCGGCATCATGAGCATTGGCCTCATCTCGTTGGTCATCGTCTTCCAACCCGAGATTCGCAAGTTCCTGCTCTTCGTAGGCACCAAGACAAGCCTGGCAGGCGACTCTTTCATCAAGCGGTTCCGCTTCTGGCGCAACGATGCCAGCAAGAAGTCCGGCCCTAATTTCGACCCCTATGTCCAGGCCTGCATGCACATGTCGCAGAGCAAGACTGGCGCGCTCATCATCTTCAAACGGTCCAACGACGTGGAGGAACTCATCGAAACCGGCGAGCGCATCAATGCCGACACCTCGGCCCCGCTCCTCGAAGCGCTCTTCTTCAAAAACTCCCCACTGCACGACGGTGCCGTTATCGTCCATGGCAACCGCATTCTGGCGGCACGCTGCATCCTGCCCGTCACCTCCCGCATGGACATCGACCCCAACCTGGGACTACGCCACCGCAGCGCCATAGGAGTTTCCGAGCAACTCGATGTCATGAGCGTCATCGTCTCCGAGGAAACCGGTGCCATCTCTTATGTCCTTGACGGACAGATCCACCACAACGTCTCCCCCGTCGACCTCCGCCACGCCCTCGAAAAATACTGCGGCACCGGCGAGTAGCAAGAACACCGACATACTGATGTCGCCCTGAACTCCTCTATCGAATGTTCACTTGATAGCCCATCGCATCAATGATCAACAACCGCTATTTTGTATTCAACTAATTGTTATTAAAAACATAAAAACAATCAAGAAGAATACAACACATGGCTCTTTAATAAAATGAGTTCTTAAGGTGACAGGGGATGCTAGTTTAGGATGCCACCGTGACCATACACTATAGGGCATCAAAGAAACAAAAAATTATCGTTTTTCAATAATTTTTTTTTGCCAAATAAAAAAAATGTCGTATCTTTGCAATCGGAAAAAACAAAGAAATAAAAGCTCAAACAGCACACATCTGTATGAAGTCCAACAAGATAAAACAAGTACGCATCCTTTATGGCCTGTATGGGGGCATTCTCCTGATATGCCTGGGCCTGTTTTTCTCCAATGTGATTTCCTCTGCCGATGACAGTCAGGCCGCACAGCTGCCACAGGCCGAAGTGGACGAACACAGCTTCTTCATCACTGACCTCGTGGCCAACGAGCCGCTCTACTCGATCTCCAACCCCGTGGAGGGTACCACACCGAATCTCTCCGCCCGCGCTCATGTGTCGGAATACACCGTGGAGTTCTCCTCTTCCGAAGGCGACTACGCCAACGACCCCCGCGTTACCTGGATTCTTATCCTGCAATGGATTGCCCCGATTGCGTTGCTGGCCATCATCGTGCTGGCATGCATCACCTTGGTGTCGTTCTACATAAGTTCCAAACACGGCCAGGTGTTCCCCATCAAGCAGGTGTCGCTGCTAGTGGTGATCGGCATTCTGGTGATAGCCGTCTCGCTGGCCTCTGACACGCGTGCTTTCTTGGAACGCCAGATGGCTGCAGACCTGCTGGAAGGCACCCTCTGGGCCCCCAATGCGGCCTTCACCATCCATTTCTCCAACATTTTCTTCGGACTTACCATCATCTTCCTCTCCTACATCTTCAAAATCGGCCGCGAGATGCAGGAAGAACAGGAACTCACCATTTAACTTACTGAAGCCCATGATAGTCGTAAACCTTGATGTGATGATGGCCAAGCGGAAAGTGTCGCTGACAGACTTGGCTGAGCGGGTAGACCTCACGCCCGCCAACCTTTCCATCCTCAAGACCGGCAAGGCCCGTGCCGTCCGCTTCAGCACCCTGGAACGCATCTGCAAAGAGCTCGATTGCCAGCCGGGCGACATACTGGAATACCGCCCCGACCCTCAAGGGAATTGAATCTTCTAATCCGCACTAAGATATCAAACAAAATAAACAATTTAAAATCAACAACAAATGAAAAGATTTCTAACTTTCTTCATGCTGCTGGCAGTCGTTGGCGGCATGACGTTCGCCCAGAACGACAAGAAAACCGACCTCACCGCTAAGGTGCCCGTCGACAAAAAAGTGCGCATCGGCAAGCTCGACAACGGCTTGACCTACTACATCCGCGCCAACAAGATGCCCGAAAACCGCATCCAGTTCCGCATGGTGACCAACGCCGGCTCCATCCTTGAGGACGAAGCTCAGCGCGGTCTGGCCCACTTTTGCGAGCACATGGCCTTCAACGGCATCGAGGGTTTCCCCGGCAACACCATGATTGACACCCTCCAGAAGAACGGTATTGAGTTCGGTCGCGGCATCAATGCATACACCAGCTTCGACGAAACCGTCTACTATGTGACCATGCCTGCCGACAACCCCGCCATGGTGAAGATGGGTCTCGACATCCTCTACGGTTGGTGCGGCGGCCTGCTGTTCCAGCCCGAAGAAATCGAGGCTGAACGCGGCGTTATCCACGAAGAGTGGCGCGGTGGCCTGGGTGCCGCCGACCGTCTGCGCGACAAGACTTGGCCCACCATGCTCAAAGGTTCTCGCTATGCCGAGCGTCTGCCCATTGGTCTCGAAAGCGTCATCATGGGCTTCAAACGCGACGACATCGTCCGCTTCTACAAAGACTGGTACCGTCCCGACATGCAGGCCATCATCATCGTTGGCGACCTCGATGTCGATGAGATGGAAGGCCGCGTGAAGGCCCTCTTCGGCCAGCGTCCCGCTTCCGCCAATCCCAAACAGCGTCCCACCTACAACATCCCCGACAACCAGGAACCCCTCGTGGCCATCGCCACCGATAAGGAAGCTACCGGCAACAGCCTGATGCTTTTCTGGAAACATAAGAAAGCTCCTCAGGGCACCGTGGGCGACTACCGCGCCATGATTGTCCGCAGCCTCGTGAGCAGCATGCTCGACGAACGCTTCAACGAGCTGGCCGAAAAGGCCGACGCTCCCTTCCTGCAGGCCGGTGCCGGCTACGGCGGTTTCCTCGGCCGTGAGTGCGATGCCTTCATCGGCAGCGGCGTCCCCAAGGAGAACAAGATTGAAGCCACCACCGAGGTCATCCTCACCGAGATCTTCCGCGCTCTCCAGCACGGTTTCACCCAGACCGAACTCGACCGAGTGAAAGAAGAAGTGCTCGACCACTACCGCAAAGTGGCTCGTGAGGCCAACAAGACCCAGAGCAACAGCCTTGCCACCGAATACACCAACCACTTCCTCGAAGGCGAAGTAATCCCCGGCGCTATGCGCGAGTTCAGCTACGCCAAAGAGTTCATCCCCGAGATCACCCTGCAGGAGTGCAACGACCTCATCAAGACCTGGGTTACCGAGAACAACTTCGTATACTACCTCACCGCTCCCGAACAGCCCGGCGTGAAAGTTCCCACCGAGGCCGAAATCTTGAAGATCTACAACCGCTGCAAGAGTGCCAAATACGACGCTTGGGTCGACAATTATAAAGAGGAACCCCTCTGGGACAAGAAACTCAGCGTGGTAACCCCCAAAGTCTCCAAGGTCAACAACGCCCTCGGCTACAACGAGTACACCTGCCCCAACGGCATCAAATTCATTGTCAAACAGACCGAATTCAAAGACGACGAAATCCAGATGAGCTCCTATGCTTGGGGCGGCACCTCCCTCTATGAGGACAAGGATGCTTACGCCGCACAGAGTGCTGCCAGCCTCATCGATGCCGCCGGCATCGGCAACTTCAGCAGCAACGAACTGCAGAAGAAACTCAAAGGCATGACCGTAAGCATCAGCCCCAACATCAGCAACAACACCCAGGGCTTCAGCGGCAGCTGCTCGCCCAAAGACCTCGAAGTGATGCTCCAACTCCTCAACCTCTACTATGAGGCTCCCCGCAAGGACCAGAACGCCTTCAACCGCGACATCGACAACCTCCGCAACCAGATTAAGTTCTTGGCCAACAACCCCCAAGTGGCCTTCCTCAAGAAATACCACGACGTAGCCTATCCTAACGACAAACGCACCGTCATGATTCCCACCGAGGAACAACTCAACAGCCTGAGCCTCGACCGCGTGTACCAGATCTTCCGCGAGCGTTTCTGCGACGCCAGCAACCAAACTTTCTTCTTCGTCGGTAACGTCAGTGCCAACGACATCAACATGATTGCCAAGTACCTCAACAACCTGCCCACCAACGGCAAGCAGGCCAAAGAAACTTGGATGGACCGCGAACCCGCTTTCGCCAAAGGCATCCAGCACGGCGAAGTGGTCAAAGGTACCGACAACCAAGGCATCATGATGGTCTATGGTGAGACCGCCGGATTCAAACCCACCAAGAAGAACAAAATGATCATCAACCAGTTGAGCGACTGCATGGAAATGACCGCCCTTGAAATCATCCGCGAGAAGATGGGTGGCACCTACAGCCCCAGCGTCAACATCAGCTATGAGATTCTCCCCGAAGGCGAAGTAAGCTGGATGTTCTACATCAACTGCAATCCCGAGAAGAGCAAGGAAATCGAAAAAGCCGCTATCGACATCATCAAGGGCTACATCCAGAATGGTCCCGATGCCGTCACCCTCGGCAAAGTCCAGGAGCAGATGATCATCAACCGTGGCACCCAGCGCCAGAACAACGGTTTCTGGATGGGTCAGATCATGGGCAGCTACATGTATGACGAGAACCGCGACGACATCGACAAGTACGACCAGCTCGTCAAGTCTGTCAAGGCCAAAGACATCAAGAAACTGGCTAAGAAGTTCCTCAACCTGAACAACTACGTTGTCGTCACCCTCAAGCCCGAGGCCGCTGCCGAATAACGCACGTCCATAAACAAACACCTATAAAAAAACGCTTCCCAATTGCAGGGAAGCGTTTTTTATTCAGTGAAGACAACTCCCCCAAAAAAACACCGCACAAGCCGCAGGCGCAGTGCGGTGTCGGACACCACGACACTCAGCCTGCCTGTCGAAGACAGGCGACACTGCATCCACAGTGTCGGAGACACGG
>CAMVMF010000023.1 GCA_947168515.1 uncultured Bacteroidales bacterium | reverse complement strand
AGCGGCGGCTTCCCAAGCCGCAGGTCGCGGGTTCGAACCCCGTCTGTCGCTCAAACTATTTGAACCTGCCATACTATGTTGGCAGGTTTTTTTATGTATTGACGGAGAGTTATTGATTTTACAACCTCCACTTCGGTTGTATGATGTGCAGCACAGAAGTGCCATCGTCGCTTCTAAGAGTGTAATCTTTTTCATATAGAACAAAGGCACACAAAGGCGTTAAAAAAGATTCTATTTGGATGTCGGCCAATAGCTTTTTTCTTATACTTTGCCTGCTGGCATACAGGTTTTTCATTACTTTGGAGTCAGCGAGTCCCGAAGGTAGGGAGCGGTGACGGAGTTCTGTGAGGCAAGCATTTCTTGGGGCGTGCCGTAGAAAAGCAATTGGCCCCCGTCTTCGCCGCCGCCGGGGCCCAACTCTATCAGGTAGTCGGCCTGTTTCATCACATCGAGGCTGTGCTCAATCAAAATCAACGTGTTCCCTGCGTCGGTCATGTCGTTGAAGAGGGTCAGCAACCGCCGCACGTCGTCCAGGTGGAGGCCGTCGGTGGGTTCGTCAATAATGTAGATATGACCGCCCGAAAGGCGAACATTTCCAGCCTTGTTAATCCCTGCTTGAGCATCCGAATGGATGGCCGTGCTGTACAGCCTGTCGGCCAGTTTCACCCGTTGCAGCTCTCCGCCGCTGAGGGTGCTCATGGCCTGGTTGAGATGCAGGTAGCCCAGTCCCACGCGCGCCAGCATCTGCAGCTGTGCCTGAAAGTCTGCCCCCGCAAAGAAACGTATGGCCTCCTCCACGGTCAGGTCCATCACTTCGGCTACGGTCTTGCCGTGGTAACGAAACTGAAGAGCCTCGCGGCTGTAGCGGCTGCCGTGGCACTCCTCGCACACCGTCTCGATGCTCTCCATAAACGCCATGTCCGACACGATGACCCCCTTGCCTCCACAGGCTGGGCAGGCCCCCTTGCTGTTGAACGAAAATAGCTGCACAGAAGGGTGGTGTAGGGGAGTGGCCCCGTCCACGGTTCCCTCCCGGGCAAAGAGTTTGCGGATAGTGTCGGCAATGTTCAGATAGGTTGCCGGGGTGCTGCGCAGGTTGATGCCAATATCCTTCTGCCCGATAAAGACCACCTCCTCGGCGCAATGGTCCATAAAATGCTCCATGAGCGAACTCTTGCCCGACCCAGCAACGCCTGCTATCACGGTCATTACCCCCTTAGGAATCTGGAGCGACACATGCTTCAAGTTGTGCAGTGTGGCATCCTCAATGTCAAACCACCCCTGTGGTTGGCGGCTGTGGTTTTTGAGTGGCGATTTATAGCGCAGCATTCTGCCCGTCACCGTATCCGATGCCTGTAGTCCTTCGTAATCTCCCTGATACACGATGTTGCCACCGTGGTCACCTGCGCCGGGCCCCATGTCCACCAAGTGGTCGGCCATGGCAATAATCTCGCGATGGTGCTCCACAATCAGCACTGTGTTGCCGTGGTCGCGCAGGTGTTGCAGCGACTCCTTCAGTCGACTGATGTCCTGCGGGTGCAGCCCCACGCTGGGCTCATCCAGCACATAGGCCATGTCTGTCAAGGGCGAGTTGATATATTTGGCAATCTTGATGCGTTGCGCCTCGCCGCCACTGAGCGTACTGGTGCCGCGGCTGAGGGTCAGGTAGCCCAGCCCTATGTCGCACAGCGCCTTCAGCCTTTTGCCCAGCTCCGCTTTCAGCCCCTCGGCCAGGGGGTGGTCTATTCCGCGTATGAAATCCAGTACCCCGCTGATAGGCATCTCCACCACGTCGGCCAGATTCTTCTCGTTGATTTTGCAGCTGCGCACCCGTTCGTTCAGCCGTGTGCCGTGGCATTCGGGGCATTCCATGGTGCTCACCATGCGGTCCAGCACCTTCTGTTGCCGTTTGCCCTCCTTGGTGGTGATAATGCTGCGATACATGCGTGGGTACAGTCCTTCGAACTTGGCCGACTTGGGCCAGTTGCTGGGCGGATTCTTCAGCCTTATCTGGGGCGAGTGGAGGAAAAGTTCCAGTTCGTGCTCGTCGTAGTCCTTTATCTTCTTGTTCAAGTCAAAAAGGCCGCTGTAGGCATATCGTTTCCACCGCCAGGCCCCAGTGGTGAAAGTGGGGAAATGAATGACATCCTCATCGTTGAGACATTTGTCAAAATCCACCAACTTGTGGATGTCCAACTCGGTAACTGTGCCCAGCCCATCGCAGCGCGGACAGCTGCCAGCAGGGTGGTTGAACGAAAAGGTGTCCGAATAGCCTACAAAGGGTTCCCCCACACGTGAGAAAAGCAGTCGCAGCAGGGCATAGATGTCGGTGTAGGTACCCACGGTCGAGCGGTTGTTGTTGGCCGGTTTCTTCTGGTCGATGACAATGGTAACAGGCATATTCTCGATGCGCTCCACTTTGGGGCGGCCATACTTGGGCAGATACTGCTGCACAAAGCTAGGAAAAGTCTCGTTCAGCTCGCGGCGACTTTCGGCCGCCACAGTGTCCAGACAGAGCGACGACTTGCCCGAGCCCGACACGCCCGTAAAGACAGTTATTTTCCGTTTGGGTATCTCCAGCGACACCTCCTTCAGGTTGTTTTCTGTTGCGCCTATGATAGTTATCTTGTCCATCTGATGAATACTCATTTATGCTGTTCCGCTGAGGG
The DNA here is from genome assembly GCA_947168515.1 of uncultured Bacteroidales bacterium. GTDB lineage: Bacteria > Bacteroidota > Bacteroidia > Bacteroidales > P3 > Colimorpha. Next base: position 42,308 of record CAMVMF010000023.1, on the reverse strand, counting down.
GCACCCCTCACATTCGGGATGCAAAGATACTCAAAAAATCTCAATTGGAGACCGGACACCCCTTTTTCATCTTCTTGGCTCAACGTCAGGCTGGGGGCAGCGCATGGTGTCGGCGGGTGAGGAAGACCTGAATCAGGAAGAGCACCGCCAGGCTCATGGCCACCAAATAGGGAGCCTCCGTGCCCCCAATGGCACGGGCCAGCGGTCCCACCACCAGTGGCGAGAGGAACTGCCCCAGATAGAGGGCTGCCGAGATAAGGGGCATCACCGTCACTGCCGCATCGCGTCCGCCCTTGATGCTGGCAATAGTGTTGACGTAGGGCACTCCTGCACCGTTGGCCAATCCTATGAGGGCTGACCCCAGCACCATGCCGCCCATACCGGGCACAAAGGCCAGGACAGCATAGCCTCCTAGAAAGAAAAGAGGAGCCACATACTTCATCTGGCGTGGCAAATGGCGCATGAGCCATCCGAAAACCAACCCCACCACGAATGCCACCACGTCTAGCCCCACCATGATAAGGGTGGTGGCCAAAGTGCCAACGCCCTGTTCGTGGGCGGTGAGGGCAAAATTAGTAGGATAGACAAAAAAGAGCAGCATGATAAAGAGCATGGCTGTCACCGATGGGTGAAAGCGGATGAGGGTGCTGACTTTCAGTCGGCTGTTACGAGATGCCAGCCGCTCGTTGGGTAGTAGGACAGCCACCAGCACTGCGGCCACGAGTCCGGCCAGGTACACGAGGAAGGCGTATCGCCATTCAACGGCAGCCAGCACCCCTGCCAGCAGGGTGGCTACCACTCCACCCATCTGGTTCATAGCGGCCGAAAGTCCCATCAGTCGCCCCTGCTCCTCAGGCGGGAAATAGAAGGCCAGCAAACCGGTGGAGAGGGGCATTATCAAGCCTACGCTGATGCCAAGCAGGGCCCGCAGGACCAGCAACAGCCCAATGCTGTCCACAAAGAAAGCCCCCGCTCCTGCGGCAACATAGAGGGCCAGCCCCGAAAGGGCCATGGTGCGGGTGCGCATCAGACGGCATAAAGGTCTGAAAAGAAAAGTGGTGAGGATGATAAACAATGCCGGGAGGCTGACAATGAGCTGCACAGTCATGGGGCTGCAGTCGGCAAAATGTTCTTTGATGGCACCGAGGGCGGGGGCCATTGCGGCTCCGGCCATGACGGTGAGCAGACTAATAGAAAGAATGGCACAGGTGAGGCCACGCATGTTTTGTTTCATGTTGTACACGTTTTTAGTTAATAAAAGATTGTGGAGTGCTCCGCTCTACCAAGCGGAAAAGCAAGTAGTTGGACTGAAACAACACCTGTTCTTTTCGTCTGCAAAAATAAACAAAAAAATCCATTCATGTGAAAAAAAATCCACCAGTCTTGAATAACGCTGTACCCAATAGTCACACACCATAGGCACTTGACAGGTTTTCATTTGTATGTACCTTGCAATGCGGCACTCTCAAATTCATCCCTCGTTTTGATTATTTGTTTCACTATCCTTTCATATAAAAATTATTTTGTAACTTTGCAATCTTATCTTATTGCGCATTGCGACATATAATAAGTTTATAAACAATAACATAGTTTTTATAAACATCAAACTATAAAGTATTAAAATTCATATCGGACGAATGGAAAAAAGTAATTTCAAGAAAGAGGTTATCTCCTATTTACTGCTTATCTTGGGTAGCGCTCTCTTCGCCGCAGGCGATGTGATGTTCGTCAACCCCTATATGATGGCCCCAGGAGGCACCTATGGTCTCTCCAATGTCTTCAGCACCTTGTGGGGTGGCAAAATTTCAGTGTGGGCCATCTGTATGGATGTGCCGCTGCTGATTATCGGCACCTGGATTCTCGGTCCCAAGTTCGGCCTTAAGACCATCATCTCCACTTTCCTCATCTTTGGCTTTACCTATGCCATCGAGAGTTGGTTCTGGGGCTACAATCCCGTCATCCACGAAGGTCCTATAGTCGCTGATGCCATCGAGGGCCTCTCTATGGTGCAGACACACGACGGTATGTGGTTCGTGCCAGACTATTTTCTCAACACTGTTGTCGCAGGCCTTATTTACGGTGTGGCCATCGGCATGATATTCCGCAGTGGCGCCACCAGCGGCGGATCTGATATCATCAGTATGATCCTGCACAAGTACACCAAAATCAGCCTTGGCACCTTGGTTACCATTGTCGACGGCTGCATTACCCTGAGCACCCTCATTGCCTTTGGCGACATCCGGCTGCCCATCTATTCCATTATCGTCATCTTCATCGAGGGCAAGGTCATCGACCTCGTGGTCGACGGCACCAAGAGCTATAAGACTGCTCTCATCGTGACCGATAGGGCCGACACGGTGCGCGACTATATCCTCAACGAACTTCACCGCGGTGGCACCTGCATCACCGGTGAAGGACTCTACAATGGTACCGAGCGCAAGATTATTTACGTCACCATGGAGCGTACCGACTTCGTTAAGCTGCGTACCAATCTCCGTCGTCTTGACCCCACCGCTTTCGTGAATGTTATCGACAGCTCCGAGATTATGGGCAAAGGCTTCAAGTCGCTCCCCACGGAATAAATAGTCCTCTCTAGTGAAAATTCTTCAGCTCTGCAACAAGCCCCCTTATCCCCCTGTTGACGGCGGAACCTTGGCGATGAACAGCATCACCCAGGGGCTGCTTGCTGAGGGTTGCCAGGTCCGCGTTCTAGCGGTCTGTAGCGACAAACATCCTGTACTCGGTAGCCGCATGTCCGAAGACTATATTGCGGCTACCCATTTTGAGGCCGTGCATATCGACTTGGGCATCCACCTCATCGATGCGGGGGTCTCATGGCTTTGCGGCGAGTCATACCATGTGAAGCGTTTCATCAGCAAAGAGTTCTCCGCCAGACTCAAGGCCGTCCTGCAGGAGGAACAGTTCGATATCATCCATGTCGAAAGCATTTTCCTCACCCCCTATCTTCCCCTTATTCGCAAGTACAGTCAGGCGCGTGTCTTTCTGCGTGCCCACAACGTGGAACACCTCATTTGGCAGCGTGTGGCCAAGAGCGAGCGCAACCCGGTGAAACGTTCTTACCTGAAACATCTCTCCCTGACCCTGCGGGCCTATGAGTGCGACCACCTCAACGACTACGACGGCATTATACCCATCACCGACAAAGATGCCGCCCTCCTGCGCCAGTTAGGCTGCCGCAAGCCCATTGTCGCCATTCCCTTTGGTGTTCAGCCCGCCAATATAGCCGACGTGCCGGTGGAGCCCCACTCGCTTTATCATCTGGGCTCCATGGATTGGATGCCAAACCAGGAAGGGGTGCGATGGTTTTTGGACAAAGTGTGGCCCAAGGTGCACCAAGCCATCCCTCAGTGGAACCTCTATTTGGCCGGTCGCAAGATGCCGGACGAGCTGACCAACCTCCAGATGGAGGGGGTACACGTTGTGGGAGAAGTTGCCGATGCTATGGCATTCATGGCCTCCAAACAAATCAACGTGGTCCCCCTGCTCAGTGGCAGTGGCATCAGAGTGAAAATCATCGAGGCCCTGTCGGCCGGGAAAGTGGTTGTGACTACTAGCATCGGAGCCGAGGGCATCAACTACACCGATGACAAGAACTTGCTGATTGCCGACACCCCTGAGCAATTTGTGGAGCAGTTGCGGCGTTGCGACGAGCATCCCGACTTCTGCAGCCAGGTGGGCAGGAATGCCCTAGACCTCATTTTGCACGAATACGACAACACCCTCCTCACACGGCGGCTTCTTCAGTTCTATAGGCAGCTTCTGGACAAAGAGTGATTGCTGCTGACAAGGGCTGACCACCGCCTCACCGTAGACAAAAAAATAAAAACCCCTAAAGTATGAAAACGTTTTTTAATAGATTCCGTTTATTTGTCGTGGCCATGGTGCTGCTGGCATTATCTGGCGTGGCCCAAGCTCAGGTGGCCATCCCTGGTACCAAGGTTCAGTATACCTTCCCTAGCAAGTGGAAGTACCTGAGTACTCAGACCGTTGATGCCAATACCACACAGTTCCTTTATTTCTACAATGCCAAGACCATCGCCTCCAAAGGCGACACCACCCTGCCTTTCCTGCGCATTGTGGTGCGCAAGAACTACACCGCCCCCATCTACGACTTCGTCTTTGAACGCTACAACCGCGAGCCCTACCAGTCGCTCTCGGACTACACCCAGGGGCTGGGCTTGCCCAAGAGTGGCGGCATGGGCTATATTGGTGCCTACACCAATCTCAAAGACAAAAAAGACTATCAGTTTAGGATGGTCTATTTCAAGGTTCAGAACACCATTGTCGAATTCCGCTTAGAGACTACCCGGGCCACTTATCCACTGATGGAGAAAGAATTCGAGTCCATCCTCAAGAGTTTGAAATTCTAAGGAGCGACTCTTCGACCCGCTTCCAAGATAACACACAGTCCAGTATTCAGATTTTATAGATGCAAAAACTCCTGCCCTTATTCTTGGCACTGCTTTTGGCAGGGACGCTGTACGGTCAAACCCCGCAGGCTGATCCCTACCAAGAACAGTATGTCAGTCTTTATAAAGCCTACTCGCAGAATCCCGATGATGTGAACAACCTCATCAGTATGGCCGAGTTCTTCTCCGACCCTGTCAATCCCCAGTTCAATCTGCCATTAGCCTATGGCTATATCAAACGTGCCGAGGAGGTGTACACCCAGGCCGTACAAGACAAGAAACGCTATCGCGAAGTGCAAAAACTGATTCGTGCGGGAGTCACTATCACCACGCTTCGCCAATCCAAAAAGGACGTCGAAGCACAGGCGGTAATGTATGTCCGCAACCATCTCTCCAAGATGCGTCCTTTTGAGGTGGCTGCCTTTCTGGAGGCCTTCCCCGATAACAAAGATTTAACCCGTAGGCTTCGTGCCAAAGCCCAGTCCACCACTTTCGCCCAGGTGAAGGAGGAGAACACCATCAGCGGTTACTACGCCTTTAGCCAACAATATCCCCACACCCCGCAGGCCGACTCTGCCGAGCTTTGTCTCGGCCAGCTGGCTCCCCGCTATTTTTCGACTTTCACCTCCGAAGGGGCAATCGACTCGGCCAGTGCCCTCTATCCCAACAGCAAAACACTGCAAAACGCTGCCATGCGCCAGAAAAGCCGCATGGCCTTCACTGCTGCTTGTCGTGCCAACAGCATAGAGGCTTACTCTTCCTATTTGGAGCGTTTCCCTCGTGGCGACGACTACATGGAGGCTCTTGCACGTTTAGAGGAGCTGCGCAACAGCGAACTGGCCACCATCTCCACCCCCGAGGAACTGGCCGACTATGTGGAGAGCCATGCCGACGATCCTTCGGCCGACAGTGCCATGGCGCGGCTACGGTCGATGATTGTGGACCAGCGAATGGAGGAGGCTGTGCAGGTCTACCTCACCCGCTTTCCGCTAGACCCTGAATACACCAATATCTATAGTACTTATTACAGCTGGTATGCCGAGGAAGGCAACCGCCAGCCCATCGAAGCCTTTGCCAAGGCTCATCCCGATTTCCCATTCGGCCACACCGTCAAGTCCGATTTGGAACGGGCCGCCCTTGTAGACAAGTACGACCTAAGCAAGCCTTTTGCCGAATCCAATCTCGATTCCATGACCACTGTCGTGAGGCTATTGACAGGCCGTAAGGCTGCTTTCGTAGCCCTTCAGCGCACCCTGCAGCAGCCCATTGCCCACAAGAACTGGGCCGAAGCCCTACGGCGCCTGCAGAAGTTCGAACTCAGTTTCGAAGACCTGAATCAGGCAGAGTATGCCGAGCTTTCGCAGCTGCTTTCAGGACATGGTGGTCCGGTGGCATCGCCCTACTATGGTAGAGACAGTATCTCCAATGTGGTGGTATGCCCCTATGGCAACAAGATTTATTTCCTGTCTCACAATGGCGGACATTCGTCGCTGCGCTGTGCCGAACGTCTGGATGGCAAGAACGCTGGATGGAATAACCCGGTGGAGGTGAGGGTGCAGGGTGTTGCTGCTGCTCCCACACCGTATGGTTTCTATGACAGCGGACGCCGTGTGTTGCTGGGTATCGATGGCGACATCTGGACAGCACGGGTGGCCAACGACACCCTTTGGATAGCCGACGGCCCATTGCCGGCCCCTGTCAATACCCCTTATGTCGAGAAAGATGCCTTTATGTTGGCTGATGGCAGCGGCCTGTTGCTTGCCTCGGACCGTCCCGGCGGCCATAATGTACAGCGGTCGGGCAGCTACTATCATGGCGACCGCCAGCTGGCCACAGACCTTTACTTCTTTCCTTGCAACGGCGGACGTTGGGGCGAGGCGGTGAACCTGGGCTTTGGTGTCAATAGTGCCTATTGCGAACAGAGCCCTTTGTTGAGCCGCAATATGCGTACCCTCTATTTCATAACGGATGCTCGCGGGCTGGGCTATGGCGACATCTATCGTGCCACACGTGAGGACATCAACGACTGGACCCATTGGACCAAGCCGGTTAATATGGGCCGCAATGTCAATGGAGCCTTCGCCGAGACTTCGCTCTCCTTTGGCAAATCCGAGCGGCAGATTGTGTTTACCACTATGTCGCCCCATGGTGAGCGTAGTGCGACCTATTATTTCGCCACCCAACACGACACCTCTAGTGCCTACCGCACAGTGCAGGTGGATTTCGAACCAGTGATAGAAGTGCTGCGCAATGCGCGGTTGGCTGAGCTTTCCACCCAAAGCACCTCCCATCACTTTACCGACCGCCAGCTCGATACCGTGCAGACTTATCGCCTTTACAAAGGAGAGGACTATGCCGTAATGGTGGAGGCGGACTGGTTCTATGTGCCCACATTGTTTATAGGCAAAGATGTACAGGAGGCCACCGCCGTACAGGAACCCTTTAAAATGCGGAGCTATTCATGGGAAGAGCTGAAGGACATGGAGGAACCCATAAATCTGCCCTTGGTGCGCTTTTACGATGGCACGGCCCGCTTATTGCCTTTGGGAGAAGTCGAGCTGAGAATGTTGGGCCACTATATGCAGCAGCGTACTATCTCCAAGATTGAAGTGGCTGTGCGGGTTGAAGGAACCAACGACCAAGCGTGCTACGACCTTTCCTTGGAACGGGCACAGGCTGTTCGCTCATTTTTAGTTGAATATGGTGTCAGTCCATCGCGCATCCGCTTATCTGCCTACGGCAATGTAGACTTTAAGAAGGGTCTGAAAAAGAATGAGGTGGAAGTCCGGTTCACAGCCTTTTAATGATGATTTCCAATTGGGAAATTCTCTTTAGATGAACGTGGGAGTCCGCCAAAGTCGCTTTGAAATTGAAAGTATCAATATAGATACTGCCAGAGTCTTTGCCTGCACTAAAAGCTGTATAGACCTATTCCCTCTGGCTAAACCCCAAAAAATGAACATACAAAATACTAACTCCTGCCTCGCAATATTTTTTTAATTGTTTAAATTATAGGTGTTTGGGAGTTTTTTTGTTAAATAATGCGTGATTTTTTTTGCCACAACCAAAAAAAATTGTAATTTTGCTCTTCGTAAAGTAGTACGATAGGAATTATATGGAACAACATAAAACCATTGTCTTTGAGGGTCATACGCTCCATTACCGCGACGAGGGTAGGGAGCATGAACAGACGTTGGTGCTTCTCCACGGCTATCTCCAGAATCTCGACATTTGGAGTTCCTATGTTCTTTCTTACCTACGCTCAATGCATGTCATCACCATCGACCTCCCTGGCCACGGCTATTCCGAATGTTTCGGCGAGGTGCACTCGATGGACATGATGGCCCGCGCCGTGAAAGCCGTCCTCGACGATGCAGGAGTGGAACAGTGCGTCCTCATAGGCCACTCTATGGGAGGCTATGTGGCTTTGGCTTATGCCGACTTGTATCCCCATCGTCTTCGTGGCCTTGGGTTGCTCCATTCCCATGCTTTGGCTGACACCGAGGCCGCCATCGAACGCCGAATGATGACCTGCGACCGTGTGGCTCAGAACCGTGCCAGCTATGTGGTCAATTTCGTCCCACTGCTCTTCGACCCCTCCAAACGGCAGCAGATGAATCAAGAAATCAAAGACCTCCAGGACCAATGCCTAGAGACCAAGATGGAGAGCATAATTGCGGCCCAACGCGGCATGGCCACGCGCCCATCCCGCATTCACGTCCTGCAGCAGTTGGAGGTACCCATCCTTTTTGTCTATGGCAAGAGCGACCCCCGCATCCCAGTCGAATTGGCCTTGGCTCAGGCCATGGAGGCCAAGCATGGCGAAATCCTCCTTTTGGAAGGTGTGGCACATATGTCGCATCTCGAAGAGAGAGACTATCTGCGCCCCCGAATACTGAATTTTGTGAACACTTGCTATATGTAAGTTCTGTATGTGCCGAACCCCTGTGGCACTATCGTGGCAAAACGGCTCAGGGGTTACGATTCTCCCCCTTACGGCAAAACACCAAAAACATTTTTTTCAATAAACCTTTCAATGATAGTATTTTCCTTTGAGAAAATACTTTTTTTTAAAAAATATTTTTATTATATCAAATAAATGTCGTACATTTGTTGTCACAAAAAAAAACTCTTGTTTAATACAAAACATTCAATATCATGAAAGTAAACGAAATTATGGCTAACCTGGAAGCCAAACATCCGGGCGAAAACGAGTACTTACAGGCCGTTCGCGAGGTCTTGGAGACTGTTGAAGAAGAATATAACAAGCACCCTGAGTATGAGGCTGCTAAGATTGTCGAGCGTCTTGTTGAGCCTGACCGCATTTTCAAATTCCGCGTTGTTTGGGTTGACGACCAGGGCAAGACCCAGGTTAACCTCGGTTATCGTGTGCAGTACAATGCCGCTCTCGGCGCTTACAAGGGCGGTCTCCGTTTCCACCCCAAGGTGAACGAGTCCATGCTCAAGTTCCTCGGTTTCGAGCAGATCTTCAAGAACAGCCTGACCATGCTGCCTCTCGGCGGTGGTAAGGGTGGTGCTGATTTCGACCCCGTTGGAAAGAGCGATGCCGAAATCATGCGCTTCTGCCAGGCTTTTGTCTATGAACTCTGGCGCAATATCGGTCCCGATCAGGACAGCCCCGCTGGTGACGTAGGCGTTGGCGGCCGCGAAATTGGCTATATGTACGGTATGTACAAGAAACTCGCTCGCGAGCACAGCACCGGCGCTCTCACTGGTAAGAGCTATGGCTGGGGTGGCTCCCTCATCCGTCCCGAAGCTACCGGTTTCGGTGCCATGTACTATGTGAAACACATGGTCGAAGAAAAGGGCGACACCATGCAGGGTAAGAAAATCACCCTCTCCGGCTTCGGTAATGTTGCTTGGGGTGCTGCTACCAAGGCTGTCGAACTCGGCGCTAAGGTTGTCGCTATCTCCGGTCCTGACGGCGTCTGCGAGATCCCCGATGGTATCACCAAGGAAATGATCGACTATATGCTGGTTATGCGTGCTTCCAACCGCAACAAGGTTCAGGATATGGCTGACAAGTTCCCCGGCCAGTGCAAGTTCACCGCTGGTAAGAAGTCTTGGATCGTCAAGTGCGACATCGCTTGCCCCAGCGCTTTCCAGAACGAGCTCGCTGAAGAGGATGCAAAACAGCTTATCGCTAACGGCGTGAAGTATGTTGCCGAAATCTCCAACATGGGTTCTCAGCCCGCTGCTATCAAGGCTATCCAGAATGCCGGTATCCCCTTCGGTCCTGGTAAGGCTGTCAACGCTGGTGGTGTTGCTACCTCCGGTCTTGAAATCTGCCAGAATGCCGAGCACCGCAACTGGACTGCTGAAGAGGTCGACAAGAACCTCCATGCCATCATGGACAACATCTATGCTCAGTGCGTGAAATACGGCCGCAAGGCTGACGGCACCATCGACTATGTCAAGGGTGCTAACCTCGCTGGTTTCATGCGTGTTGCTGACGCTATGGTTGCTCAGGGCATCATCTAATAGCTTCTCTAAAGCAAACACAAAAAAACGCCCCCCCTTTTTGGGGAGCGTTTTTTTTGTTTGCTCGGCATGAGCACTGTCTATCGGGTTCGAGTCCCCAGAGAACCTTAATAGCGCCAATCACACTGCCCAAGGCATAGGTTCTCTGGTGGGGCCGAATCTGACGTATTCCAGCAACAAATATCATACTTGACGAAGAAGGTTCGGCGGCGAGAGTGAGGCTGATTAAAAGACCAAATTACGATAGCTATTCGGAACAGTAATTGTAAAAGTAGCAGGCATTAGATGGCTGACGGTGTTTGATGTGGTGGATGTTCGTAGTCTCATCGTTCATCTAGATGTGCATCCTGACCAATTGTGTATAAGGATATGCAATCTGCAGCAACACCATTCAGCCTTATCAGTGCGAAAAAAGTTAAAAATAACGAATTTGCTTGCCATTTTATAAAAAAAATGTATCTTTGCAAAAAAAAATACGTAATATGAAAACACATACAACTTTCTCTCCAAAAGTTATTTCCCTATTACTTATCATTGTTTTTGATATGATAGGGAATCAGGCTACTGCCCAACTGCCGTTTGATGGGAGGGGAAACGATTGCCGTGCCTGAACATTTTGATTATAAGATTATCTGTAGGGAATAATGTAGAGTCATGAGCTGGGAATGTTCCACGCTCGTAATCATCACTAAGATAAATGATAAAAAAAGAACGAATATGAAACGTTTGTGGTTTGTTTTGTTGTTGATGGTTGCTGGATTAAATATGATGGCACAACCCACCGTCTATCCTGTCTTTCAAGCTGGTGCCCCTGGATACCTCTTTACGCCGCCCCCTAGTCAGGAGGGAGTGGTTATTCATAACCGGAGTAATTGGGCCATTTACTCCCCTAATGATTTTAAGGGGACAGCTTATCGCACTCCCAATGTAACCACGGTTTATGGTGTCGCAGTGGCCGCATGGGATTTGGAATATATACCATATTTTTTCATCCAATTATTTGCGGAACGACGTTTGGACAGCACCTCCCTCTGCGCCGAGGTAGACACAGTGAGGTCGGAGCTGTATTGTTTCATGGAAAAACCACCAGTGCACTATGCCAGTTTCCAATTTGTGAGGACAAACAAAAATCCAATGTATCCTTCTTCGCCCGAGTATTACCCTGATACCTGCACCGTCCCATTTTATGAATTTTATTTTGCCGAACCCATAGTGATTCCAGCAAATCAGCGTTTCTTTGTGGGCTTTAGCTTTTCGCCTTACAGTGTGTGGAACCATGTTCGGCCCGATACCAATTATTGGCCTTATAATTTTCAACTGAAGGGTGTATCATTCAATTACATGGACCCATCACCCACCAATAATTTTGAAGCGGTATGTGGTTCGGTTGCAGGAGCCAATAGCCTATATGGGGACGGTTTGGATAGCGTGTGGGGATACCGTAGACGCTTTCATCAGGGCCTAGTGGATTGGGCCTGCTACTCATGCATAGGCGATTCCTCAGCCCCAGACAAATATACTTGCTTATCCTTTTTCCCCATCGTGCGTCCGCCAGTGGACAGCTCGCGCGTCAACCTTCCCCACATCCATCCCCTGCGGGCGCAGGCGGTGCAGAACTTCCGCCTGACGGAGCTAGACTCGGCACACGCCGCCTTCGCCTGGGACCTCCTCCCGCCGAGCGACTGGGGCCCCGTAATAGGGGTGAATGCCGACCGCTACCAGATTAACTACGCCCCCTACATGCAGGAGTACGACGAGGCCGACACGCTGGGGGCTAGGGCTGGCGAGGCCACGCTGTGGATGAACTTCGACTCTACGGTGATGTACAAGGCACGTTGCCGCGCTCGCAGCCGCCATCTGTGCGACATACACGACACCTTGGTATACGGCGATTGGAGCCGGGAGGTGTACTTCCACACCGGCGTAGGGACTCCCGACACGGTACCGCTGGCCTGCCTGCGCGTAGACAGCTTGCGCTATGTGGGTCTGTGGGGCGGATACCCCAAATTTGAGTGGGGCCGCTGCTCGGGACATAACTTCTACGAGGTGCAGATGGCCAGCGCAGGCAGTGACAACTGGCGCAGGGTGGACTACACCTCTGAGAACAACACGGTACTGCGCAACAGCTTAGATCCCGCAGCGCGTTACTGGCTGCGAGTGCAGGCGGTGTGCAACCACCGCTGCCATATCCACGACACGGTGATGCGCAGCCCCTGGAGCGACACCGTGGAATTTTGCCTTGCCCCCCAAGGAGTGGACGAAGTGGAGACGGACGGGCTCAGCCTGGTGCCCAACCCTGCTCATGCCGAGGTGACCCTCTCGGCCGAGACCGACATCACACACGTGGCTCTTTACGACATGCAGGGACACCTGGTGTTGGAAAAGCAGACCCACGGCCACACGGTAACCCTGAGCCTGCGCACGCTGGCCACGGGCAGCTACATCGTGCATGCCGACACCCCACTTGGACGGCTGACCCGCAAACTGACCGTGGAATAGGTCGGGACAGGGACAATTTTTTATAGGGATATCTAAAAATACGAAAAATACAACGATTAAACTCTCTAGAATAAAACAGGACTAATTTTTGACATATAGACTCAATGTCGATATAATCTCCGTGGCACATTGTCACTATCAAAAGTCCACAGACCTTTCTTCATTTCGAGATGCCGAGATGCAGGGGTATGGTCGCCCTCACACTGCGTTACTAGTATGGGGTTTTACGAGCCGTTGCCTAGTCTCGGCAAAGGAAACAAACTTCCTTTGCCGAAACTAGGCAATGTTTTTGAGATTCAACCTCTTCGAGTTTGTGTAAAACCGGTCATATATGAAACTATAGCCATATGAAAAGAAGGTAGATGTTGATTATTAACTACTTCATAAGTTAATAGGTCCTTTGATTCTTGATGAAGAGAGCTTATCTCATAATATCTGAATGGCAATGGCGGCGCACGCCTCGGCATCGGCCAAGGCATGGTGGTGAGCTTTGAGGTCATAGCCGCAGTAGTCCGCTATCACGTCCAGCGTGTGGCGGCCACTCTTCCAAATTTTACGCGACTTTTGTAAAGTGCAATAGAATCGGTAGTCGGGGTAGTCCATTTGGTAACACTGGTGGCAGGCCTTCAGCACCCTTTCGTCGAACATCTTGTTGTGGGCCACCAATGGCAGATGGCTCATGCCCATGGCTGCTGCTTCGGTGTCATCTAGCCTCAGTAGGGGTATAATTTGCTGCCACACATCGGGAAAGAGTGGTGCATGGTCGGTTTCTTTGTGGTGAAGACCGTTCACTTTGGTGTTTATCCAGTCGTAGTAGTTGGGCTCGGGCTGTATAAGAGAGTAAAAGCGGTCCACCATCTCGCCCCCACGTACAATCACCACCCCCACGGCGCATGCACTGGTCATTTGGCGGTTGGCAGTCTCAAAGTCTATTGCGGCAAAATCTTTCATAATTGAGTGTGCAAAAGTACGAATAAAAACGCATTCAGCCATTTTTTTCTTTTATAAGGCCATTGTTTTTGGGTCAAATAGAAAAAAATGTTGTATCTTTGCACAACAAAAGAAGCACACGATGGCTACCACATATATTCAAAACGCAGAGCATTACGCCCAAGTGTTGGCACTTGTGCGGAGGACACGGCGCAGCCTTTGGATCGGCACTGCCGACATCAAGGACCTCTATGTGGAAGGGGAGGCCAGAGTCAAACAACCTTTTCTCGCCACTTTGGCCCATTTGCTTGAGAGGGGCGTTGAGGTGCGGTTGGTTCACGCCAAAGAGCCAGGCCCAATGTTCCGGTCCGATTTTGACCGCTATCCCATCCTTTTCACCGAGCTGGAACGCTCCTTGTGCCCTCGGGTGCATTTCAAAATCATGGTCTTTGACTGCCGTCAGGCCTATATCGGCAGTGCCAATCTGACGGGTGCCGGCATGGGAATGAAAGGGGAGGAAACCCGCAATTTCGAGGCAGGCATCCTCACCGACGACCCGCCATTGGTCGAAGCCGCCATGAGTCAGTTCGATGAGGTGTGGTGTGGCCGTATGTGCAAGAGCTGTAGGCGGCGCGACTATTGTGGCGACCCCATCGCCTGAAATGCCGAATAACGAATGACAAAAAATATGAAGATTATCATTATCAATGGACCCAACCTGAATCTATTGGGAGTGCGCCAACCCGATGTTTACGGCGACCGCACCTTCGAAGACTATTTGGCCGAGCTGAAGACCACCTTCCCCCATGTCGATATCGACTATTATCAGAGCAACGTAGAGGGCGAAATCATCAATAAGATGCACGAGGTGGGCTTTTCCTACGACGGCATAGTGCTCAATGCCGGCGGCTATAGCCATACCAGTGTGGCAATCCACGATGCCATTGCCAGCATTACCACGCCCGTGGTAGAAGTGCACATTAGCAATATCTATGCCCGCGAGGAGTATCGGCGGCATTCGCTGCTGAGCGATGCCTGCAAGGGCGTCATTTGCGGGATGGGGCTGGATGGTTATCGCATGGCCGTGGAAAGTTTCGTCCAGTAGCTGTCCCTGAGCCGTCTCCCTTTCCCGGGTTGCTGCGGGGATAAGAAAAACGGCGCGACTTCTCGCGCCGTTGGATTCTCTTTTCCGATTTTATGGTAGGGCCGATTTTATGGTAGGGCCAATGTCCGTCAAAGGAAGGATCTGCGGGGACAGCCCACTCCAGCGTCAGGCCTATCTAAAGCGGACCATGTCGATGAGGCGGACACCGGTGAGCCAGACGGCTATGCAGCCTACGATGCCTTTGGCATCAGCCCAGTCGGTAATGGGTTGGAGGGTGGTGTCGTCGACGATTTCGAAGTATTCGGGTTCAAAACGGAGACTCTCATCCAGTCCGTTGATTTCCTGGAAACTGCTGAGGGTTTCGATGACGTAGTCCCGCACGCTCTCCACGTCTTCCACCTCTGACATCTCCACGGCCTGCTGCAAAGTGGCGTAGATATTGGGCGCAACGGCGCGGGCTTCGGCACTGAGGCGCATATTGCGGCTGCTGAGGGCCAGTCCGTCTTCGGCACGCACGATGGGGCAGGGGACAATCTCGATGGGATATTTTATTTGCTCCAAGAGGTTGCGGATGATGGCAATCTGCTGGTAGTCTTTCTCGCCAAAATAGGCGCGGTTGGGTTGGGTGAGGTCGAAGAGACGACGCACCACCACGGCAACTCCTGAGAAGTGGCCGGGGCGGCGAGGCCCTTCCATCACCTCCTCGATGGGACCGAAATGGTAGACCGTGTTGACGGGTTCGGGGTACATCTCTTCCACTGAAGGCACAAAGGCGATGTCGGCACCACCGGCAGCGAGTTTCTCACAGTCGGCCTCTACGGTTCGGGGATATTTTGCCAGGTCCTCCTGGTTGTTGAACTGGATGGGGTTGACAAAGACGCTGACGACGACGAGGTCGTTCTGTTGGCGGGCTTTGTGGATTAGCGATAGATGACCCTCGTGCAAGGCCCCCATGGTGGGCACAAGGCCGATGGTTTTGTTTGCTTGCTTGGCTTCTTCAATGGCTGCACGTAGGGCAGCAACAGTAGTGATTGTCTGCATTGTGTATAAAAAATGTTTTATTGTTTCTCGTTATTGTCCTCTTCATTTATGGAGGTCTCAATCTCCTCGTAGGAGGTGAATCCGTCGGCATCGGTATCGGCGTGCTCGTCGAGCTTCTCTTGTTCGGCAGATTGGTATTTGGGCCGACGCATCAGTCGGTTAGGAATTTCCAACAGGTAGTCGAAGGCCGTTAGTAGAAGGCTGAAAAGCAGTGCGCTGCCAAACCCGTCCACATGGAAACTGCTGACCAACCCCGATGCCATGAGGATGATAAGGGCGTTGATGATTAGGAGGAAAAGTCCCATGCTGAAAATCGTAAAGGGCAGTGTGATTACGATTAGGATAGGACGGATGAAGGAGTTGAGCAGGGCTATGACCGCTGCGGTGAGGATGGCTGCCATGACCGAGTCGATACGTACACCCGGTAGGATGTAGGTGGCCAAAATGGCCGCCAGGGTCATCACCACCAGTTGGGCAAGAAAGCCAAAGGGCCCAGAGTAGAAACGGTTTCCGTTGTTGATTTCAATTTTCATGGTAGGTCTGTTGTGTTTAGAGGTCGATCGGGCCTTTGCCATAGCGTATGACCTCGATTTGCCCATGAGAGCAGTCCACCACGGTGGAGGGGGAGTCCTCGCCAATGCCGCCGTCGACCACCAGGTCCACGCGGTTGCCGAAGGCCTCGTGTATCAATTCGGGGTCGGTGAGGTATTCGGTCTCCTGTTCCTCGTCGATGCGGCGGACCGAGGTGCCGATAAGGGGGCAGCCCAGCGTTTCCACTACCGCTTGGAGGATGCTGTTGTTCGGCACACGCACGCCGATGGTCTTGTTGGGGTTGACGTAATTGCGCGGCACATTGCCGTTGGCATCCATAATGAATGTATAGGGTCCCGGGAGGCACTCTTTGAGGAGTGCGAAAGCGTCGCGGTCCAGAGGCCTTACATACTCTGAGGCCATGCTCAGCGAGGAACAAAGCATCGAGTAGCGGGCCTTCTTGAGGGTGAACCCCTTCAGCTGTGCGATAGTCTCTACCGAACGCTTAAACTCCATGCTGCAGGCAAATGCATACAGCGTGTCAGTGGGTAAGATGACGATGCCGCCCTGCTGGAGCAGGTCTACCACGCGCCGAATGTCGCGGGTGTTGGGGTTCTCGGTGTAAATTTTTGTTATCATATTGGCCTGCAAAAGTACAAACTTTTTGCGATATACAATACTTTTTTATAAAAAATATCGTTTCCATAAGTAATTATGAAGAAAATTGCAACACTCTTTAGCCTGCTTGTCTTGCTCCTTTCCGGCAGCACCGCCCAGGCTCAAAAAATCAAGTTCGACAAGTACTTTTCGAATGAAACTCTGCGCATTGACTACCTGCGGGTGGGCAACCGTCAGGCCGACACCATCAAGGTCCTCCTCGATGCGCGCTGCGGCCAATGGTCGGGTTCGCTCACCCAGCTCATCGACCCATTCAACAACGGCTATTTCCGTATTGTGGTCAAAGATGCCAAGACCGGCAGACGACTTTACAGCCGTGGCTACAACAGTCTTTTTGCCGAATACCGCGACACCCCTGCGGGGGCCGACAGCGTAGCAGCTTTCGAAGAGGTGGTGCGTGTGCCATGGCCCAAACAGCCGGTGCTCATCTGCTGGGAAGAATTGGGACAAGACCATCACTACCACACCCAGCACACCTGGTTCTACGACCCCCAAGTGCGCCATGACCAAATGCTCCGGCGCAGTTCTATCACGCTTTGGCAGGAGCCTCTCCGGTTGCACTACAGCGGCAATATACACAAAAAAATAGATGTGGTTATCGTACCCGAAGGCTACGGCCCCGCCGACACTGCCAAGATGCTGAGCGACATGGAGCAGTTCTGTAAGTACCTGTTAGGCCAAGAACCCTTCAAGAGACATAGCAACGACTTCAATGTCTGGGGCATCTGCGCCACGGGCCAGGCCACGGGCATCACCAATCCTGCCGAGGGAATCCATGTCAACAGCCTGGTGGGCGCCAGCTACGGCACCTTTGGCGCCGACCGCTACCTGATGACCCAGCACCTTTTCAAACTCCACGATGCCATCGGATGGACCCCCTGCGACCATATCATCATCATGGCCAACAGCGACACCTATGGCGGCGGTGGCATCTACAATTTCTATGCCATGAGTTCGTTGAACAGTATGGCCTTTATGATACTGCCCCACGAACTCGGACACAGCATCGGCGGCTTGGCCGACGAATATGTCGACCCAGACCTCAGCTATGGCGACACCCACAACAAAAGTTTCGAACCCATGGAGCCCAACATCACCTCGCTGGTGGACTTCGAGAAGAAATGGCTGTCCATGCTGCCCCAAGGAACCCCTGTTCCCACCCCTGAAGACCCCAACATCCCTAGAAAAGAAAACGGCCCGCTGGGCGTCTATGAAGGCGCCGGCTATCAGGCCAAAGGACTTTACCGCCCGACCATGCATTGTATGATGCGCGATTACGCCCCTTTCTGCCCCGTCTGCGAGAAACGTATGGAGGCAGTTTTCCGCCTCTACACCAAATAAGTGCCAGCCTCAGTCCTCACCGTATGTACCGGGCGGCGAAAGAGCATTCCCTCATGCCCTATCGCCCCCCGCTCCAAGGTCCATTATTGGCCTCCAACAGAGGACTATAGGTGCTGTCGTGTAAATATATTTTGTCCAATGGTTCATTTTTTACTTTATTTATAGTTGATAAGTAAAACGTAATATAAATGTAATACAAATGTAATACAAAACGTGGGGGCAGAGCAAAGTTGTATTACATAGGTCAGAAAAAAATTTTTCGCCCTAAAGCAGGGTGCGGCGAGGGAGGCGGAAGCGGTGGATGAGGTTTGAGCGGCAGTAATCACAGACCTGCGGAAGGGTAGGGCAGAGCCGATGTGGAAAAAGCTGTGGTTCAGAACGGTCCTGATTCGCCAGCCGGCTGTAAACCCAGTTGGGGTTGGTTGAGATTAAAAAAAATGTTGGTCGCAAAATATAATATATCATTTTGCGTTACTATGAGTAACGGTTTGTAGCCTAAAGGGGCGTAACCTCGCGGGGCTGTGTGCCGTTGGATGTCCAATTATTCGTGAAGCAATTGATATGTTGAAACAAACACTATTTGGTCTGCTGCTCATGGCATTGGTGGCCCCAATGCTTTTTGCCGCATGCGAGAGAGAGTCTGCCGAGCTCCCGGGAGAGGTCGTGCTGGATTTTTCGTGTGATACCATGGCGTTTGACACCGTGTTCACCCAGATGGGCACCACCACGAGGCAGTTCCGTGTCTACAACCGCAGCACCCACGAGGTACTGATAGACCAAGTGACGTTAGAGCAGGGCTATTCCTCTCGTTTTCGTCTGAATGTCAATGGCGACACGAACATGGTGGCACGCGACCTGATGTTGGCCCCTGGCGACAGCATGTTTGTCTTCGTCCGAGCCAATATTAGTCCCAATAGTGCCACCGAGCCTTTCCTGATAGAGGATGCTGTCCTCTTCCGCTTTGGCGGCCGTCAGCAGCGGCTGCCCATGACTGCCTATGGTCGCAACGCCGTCTACCATGTCCCTACCGACACGCTGCACTATGCCGACGGCAGCTATCCGCTGGATATCTACGGCAAACCCTACGCCTACAGTGTTATAGATTGTGACCATTGGCGTCACGACCTTCCGCACGTCATTTTGGGTTACGCCGTCATCGACTCGCGCAACACGCTTCACCTGCTCCCGGGCGACGAGCTCTATTTCTGCGAGGATGCCGTGCTGTGGGTCTACGACAGCGCCACGCTGGATGTAAGGGGCTCTGCCGACCGCCCGGTCCTCTTCACCTCGGTGCGCCACGACGGCTGGAACGACTATCTGCCCGGCCAGTGGGGCCACATTTGGATGATGCAGGGAAGCTGGAACAACCATGTCGACCACGCCCTTATCGAGAATGCTTTTTTGGGCATAGAGGTGGACAGCTGTGCCAACAACAATCCTACGCTGACCATCAGCAACACGCAAATACGCAATCACACCCTTGCCGGCCTGCTGATGCAGACGGCCTATGTGGAGGGCGACAACCTGCTGGTTACCAACTGCGGCACCGCCACTGTGGTGATGCAGTATGGAGGCCGTTACGCATTCGCCAACAGCACCTTTGCCGATTACTGGACCTATCAGTCGCGCAACAATCCCAGCGTATTCATCACCAACACTCGCGAGTATGCCGGCACCCGCTATGTGTGGCCGCTCCAGGCTACCCTCACCGACTGCATTATCTATGGCAACCACGAGGCTGGCGAATTGTACCTCCAGCTCGACAGCACCGCTGCGGTCTCTGCCGTGCTTAACCACTGTCTGGTGCGTGGAGGCGAATGGGACGAGGATCCCCTGTTTGTCGACCCCTCGGGAGGCGACTATCATCTGGAGGAGGACTCGCCGGCGCAGGGCATCGGCTATCAATACCCCGAGGTGGACACCACCGGAAAGGCCTGCCGCCCCAGGTGTGCCGGAGGATTGGGGCCTGCTGCTGGTAATCAGTTGCATAGAAATGATTGTTTCATCCGTCTGCCGCGGAAAGGTTCATTGCCACCAATAAGAAGAAAATAAGTTTATGTACGAATATATCTCAGGAAAACTCACATCGCTGACCGCTGCCACCGCCGTGGTGGACTGTGGCGGTGTGGGCTATTTGTTAGAAATAACCCTCAACACCTATAGTGCCATCCAAGAGATGCAGGAGGTGAAGTTGTGGGTACACGAAATCATTCGAGAGGATGCCCACATACTCTGTGGTTTCTTCACCCAGAAGGAGCGCGAGATGTTCCGTCTGCTTTTGGGAGTAAACGGCGTGGGTGCTGCTACGGCCCGCATGATGCTCTCCTCGCTCTCGGTGGATGAGCTCACCAACGCTGTTGCCACCAATGATGTCAAGCTGGTGCAGCGGGTCAAAGGCATTGGCGCAAAGACGGCCCAGCGCATCGTGCTGGAACTGCAGGACAAAGTGGGCGGCCCCACCGCGACGGGCATGGCCGCGGCCCCAGTGGTCAGCCAAAACAAGGAGGAAGCCCTCGGAGCCTTGGTTATGTTGGGCTTTCCCAAGGCTGCTGCCGACAAGGTGCTGCAGGGTCTCGACAACAGTCTCAGCGTCGAAGGTTTAATCAAAGAGGCACTTAAACGGTTGTAAGAACCCCAATTATTGAACGGTGAGTAAAGAGAATGAAAGGAGTCGGGCCCGCGCCATCAACCGCTACGCCGAAGATAGAGTTAGATAAACAGTTTCATCAAAAAGAACAGAGCTATACGACAGGTTGTTCATAATATCGTTAGTACACTGCCACAGGTCATGGCAGCATTGGTGCTGTTGGTGCTTTTGGCCATTGGCATGCCGGCCCAGGCCCAGGAGCCCACTGGCGGCACGGTCACCACAGTAGAGTACGATGCCGAAAGCGACAGCTATGTCCGTATCACCAAGATGGGCGACATGGTTATCAGTCGCGAGTACCTCACCTTTGAGGAGTATCAGGACTACCAGATGAACCAGCTGATGAAGAAATACTGGAACGACCGCTCCTCTGCCGTCGACTCCTCTGCTGACGATGGGCTGCTGAGCCGTATCCCCGGTTTCAGCGAAATCAGCCGCAAGGTCGACGGGTTGCTTTCCATACCCGAAATCAGCATCACGCCCACCGGTAGTGCCGACCTCACCTTCCAAGTGGTGAACAATTATCGCGACAATCCGCAGATAGATGTCGGGCAGCGTAGCAATACGCATTTCGACTTTGACGAGAACATCCAAATCAGTCTGAATGCCAAGATTGGCGACCTTTTTGATTTTGACATCAATTGGAACACCAAGGCCACCTTCGACTTCGAGAACAAAATCAAGCTCAAATACGAAGGCAAGGAGGACGACATCATCCAGCTTTTTGAGGCGGCCGACATCTCGTTCCCCCTCAATACCACCCTTATCAAGGGCAGCCAGCAGCTGTGGGGTTTCCACACCAAGCTGAAGTTTGGCAAACTGACTGTTGATGCTGTTCTTTCGCAGAAAGAGACCAGCACCGAGAATATGCAGGTGCAGGGAGGGGCCTCGGTGCAGGAGTTCCAGATACGTGCCGATGAATATGAGGAGAACCGCCACTATTTCATTTCGCAGTACTTCTACCAGCACTACAACGAGGCCATGTCCACGCTGCCCACGCCCAACACCAACATCAAGATCATCCGCATGGAGGTGTGGCGTACCAATGTGGGGGCTGCCGTCACCAACAACCGCAATATCCTTGCGCTTACCGACTTGGGAGAGAACACTCCCAGCAACAGTCGGCTGATAGGGGGCTACTCCGACATGCCCAACAACAACAGCAACAACCTGCTGGAATATATGAATCCTTCCCGCATCCGCAGCATCGACAATGTCACCTCCTATATGCAGGGACTGGGCTTTACCGCTGGCAGCGACTACGAAAAGATTGAGAGTGCCCGCCTGCTGACCAGCAGCGAATACACCTACAACGAGCAGCTCGGTTTCATCACCCTCAGCCAGGCCCTGAGCTCCGACCAGGTGCTGGCCGTGGCCTTCCAGTACCAGGTCATTGGCGACGAAACGGTTTATCAGGTAGGTGAGCTCACCACCGATGGTATCAACGACCCCAACACCCTGGTGGTCAAATTGATTAAGGGGACAGGAGTTGACGTGCACAGTCCGCTGTGGAAGTTGATGATGAAGAACGTCTACTTTCTCAAGAGCACCCAGCTGGGACGTGACAACTTCCGCCTCAACGTGCTGTATGAGAGTAAGGATGGTGGCGTTGGCATCGGCTATTTTACCGAAGGCCCCAAGGAGGGCATACCGTTGATAGAGCTCTTTGGTTTGGACCGTATGGATGCGTCGCAGAATTACTATTATGCCGACGGTGTCTTCGACTGGTTCGACAGCGCAGCCTTCAAGGGCGGCACCATCCAGGCCAGCACCGGACGCATCTTCTTCCCCTATGTGGAGCCTTTTGGCAAAGACTTGCGCCAACTATTGGGCGACGACGAGTTTGCCAAACAATATTGTTTCGACTCGCTGTACACCATGACGCGGGCCTTGGCACAACAGTATGCCGACAAGAACAAGTTCTATCTTGAGGGTTACTATTCCAGTACCGTAAGCGGCGAGATTTCGCTAGGGTACAGTGTCTCGCAAGGCTCTGTTACCGTTACGGCGGGTGGTATGCCGCTGATAGAGAATGTCGACTACACGGTCGACTACACCATGGGCACGGTGCGCATCATCAACGAGAGCATCCTCTCCAGCGGCACCCCCATCAGTGTCAGCTGCGAGGACAACTCCTTCAGCATGACCACTAAGACCATGTTGGGAGCCCATATCAATTATGAGATACAGCCCGACTTCAATGTCGGTGCCACCTTTATGAACCTTGCCGAGAAGCCCCTCACCCAGAAAAACAACTTCGGCGAAGAGCCCACCAGCAACAGCATTTGGGGTTTCGACATCAACTACCGTCACGAGGCCCCCTTCATTACCAAGTTTGTCGACCTGCTGCCGGGCATCGACACCAAGGCTCCCTCCAACCTCACCTTTACGGGTGAGTTTGCCCAGCTCATTCCGGGCTTGGCCTCCACAGGTGGCAGCGAAGGAACGGTGACTTATATCGATGATTTCGAAGGTGCCGAAAGTAGCATCGACCTCAAAGGCATCACCTACTGGCATTTGGCCAGCACTCCTCAGGACTATCAGCTGTCTCTTCCTCAGTTTCCCGAAACCCGTATGGGCACAGGCCTGGCCTATGGTTTCAACCGTGCCAAACTGTCTTGGTACCGCATCGACCAGATTTTCTATGGTACCAACTCGCCCAGCAACATCACCGAGGAAGACCGCTCTCAGCCCTATGCCCGCCGTATCATGGAAACAGAGGTCTTCCCCAACAAACAGTTGGTCAAAGGCGACTACCAATATGTCTATGAGCTCAACATGTCCTATTACCCCGAGGAGCGCGGCCCCTACAACTATGACATAGTGCGTGGCCCCTATGGTGCCGGTCTTACCCCCGAAGGCAAGTTGGCCGAGCCCAAGACCCGTTGGGGCGGCATCATGCGCGAGCTGGACTATACCGACTTCGAAACCCAGAATATCGAAACGTTGGAGTTCTGGCTGATGGACCCCTTTATCGACAATCCCAATCACACAGGCGGTAAGCTCTACATCAACCTGGGCGACATCAGCGAGGACATTCTGCGTGACGGCCGCAAGAGTTTTGAGAATGGCCTCCCCTCCAATCCTCGCGACCTGTCGGGTGTCGACACCACTATCTGGGGGCGTGTGCCCAACACCCAACCCATAGTCAACGCCTTCGACAACAACGAGGAGGCCCGCAAATATCAGGACATCGGCTACGACGGCCTCAGCAGCACCTTTGGCAGCTCCGACGAGCAGTTTTTCTTCTCTGGCTATCTCGACAGCATCGCGCTCATCTTCGGCACCAATTCCCAAGTATACCAGATGGCGCAGGCCGACCCCTCGGGCGACGATTTCCACTACTATCGCGGCAGCGACTACGACAGCCAGAATCTGAAGATTGTCGAACGTTATAAATATTACAACAACCCAGAGGGCAACTCCCATGTCGATGCCGACAGCCCTGAGAGTTATCCCACAGCAGCTACGGCCTATCCCAATGTGGAGGACATCAATAAGGACAACACCCTCAGCGAAGGTGAGAATTTCTACCAGTATGTCATAGAGCTAGACCCTGCCAAGATGGTCATTGGCGAAAACCATATCGTCGACATTCAGAATGCCGAAAACATACCGCTGCCCAATGGTTCCACCACTTCTTGCAAGTGGTACCAGTTCCGCATCCCCATTCGTGAGTATGACCAGTTGGTGGGCAAACTCAATGGATTCCAGTCCATACGTTTCATGCGTATGTACCTCAACAATTTCGAGGAGCCCATTCACCTGCGTTTTGCCACCCTTGAGTTGGTTTATGCCACTTGGCGCAAATATACTGAAAACCTGTTGCAACCGGGCGACTATCCTACTGGCACCGGGGCCAACACCTCGTTCAGCATCAGTACCGTCAATATCGAGGAGAACGGCAACCGCTATCCAGTCCCCTATGTGCTGCCCCCCGGCATTGAGCGTGAGCAGTGGTACAGCACCTCCTCCACTTCCACCCAACTCAATGAGCAGGCCCTCTCGCTGGACATTACCGACTTGGCTTCGGGCGATGCCCGCGCTGTCTATCGCAGCACTTCCTACGACCTACGCAACTATGGCAAGGTCAAGATGTTTGTACATGCAGAGAAGAAAAATGAGTCCGACCCCATCGACGATGGCGACCTTGTCCTCTTCGTCCGACTGGGTAGCGACTACACCAATAACTACTACGAGTACGAAGTGCCCCTCCAGTTCACGGAGTGGGGTGTGGGCAAAGAGAACCCGTATGCCATCTGGCCGATAGACAACAATGTGGAGATAGACCTCACCAAGATGGTGGACATCAAAACCAACCGCAACCGTCTCATCCGCAGTGGCGACCTCAACTACAGCAGCCAACTCCTCTACAGCGAGTATGTCGACGGAAAAAGATATACGGTCCTCGGCTCCCCCAACCTGGGCAAAGTCAAGGTCATTATGGTAGGTGTCCGCAATCCCAAGAAAGAGACCCTCGATGACGGCAACAATATGCTGCCGAAGTCCTGTATTGTGTGGGTCAACGAGCTGCGCCTGGCCGACTTCAACAACCGTGGCGGTGTGGCAGCCATGGCGTTGGCGCGCACCAATCTCGCCGACTTGGGCAACCTCTCGCTCTATGGCTCCTACACCTCGTCGGGCTTCGGCAATCTTGAGGACAACCCCACCACCCTGGAGTTGGTCAACACCTTCCAAATGCAGACCACCCTCGACATGGAGCTGGGCAAGTTCCTCCCCGAGCAGTGGGGAGTGCACATGCCCTTGTACTTGGATTGGAACAAGCAGATAGGCTCCCCTGAGTATAATCCCCTCGACCCCGATGTGCGGCTAAAGGAAGACCTCAAGACCTATCGGACCGAGGCCGAACGCGACAGCGTCCGCCTCATGACCCAGGAGCGCAAGACCACCACCAACCTCACCCTCACCAATATGCGTAAGGAACGCACTGGCAAGGGTGTCTTGAAGCCGCATTTCTACGACATCGAGAACTTCACCTTCTCATACGCCTATTCGCGGGAGCGTTCCTCCGACGACGAGATAGAATACTACAACAAGGACCTCCACCGCGGTGGTTTCACCTATGCCTTCACGCCGCAGGAACCTGGTCTGGTGGCCCCCTTTGCAAAGACCAAGTCTAAGTTTATCAATAGCAAGAACGGTAAGTTTATCAAAGACTTCAATTTCTATTATAAGCCCAAGTCGCTCTCCTTCAGCACCGAGATATATCGTAACTATGAGGAGACCCTCCTCCGCAACAAAGGAGCCGCATTGGTCATCATCAAACCTACCTATTTCAAGCAGTTCACATGGCGACGCGACTATGGCTTGCAGTACGACCTAAGCCGTAGCATTCACCTCCAGTATAGTGCCTCCGCCAATGCACGAATTGACGAGCCCATAGGGCGAGTGGACACCCGCGAGAGTCGCGACAGCATTTGGACGGCTCTCAGCCGGGGTGGCACCATGCAGAACTTCCAGCAGACTGTCAGCCTTACCTGGGAGGTGCCTATCACCAAATTGCCTTACCTCGACTTTCTCCGCGTGCCCATTACCTATCGGTCGACCTATAATTTCTACGGTACCACACAGGCATTGGCCTCACAGGGTTCCACCCTCAATTCCTCCGGTCAGTTGCAGGCTTCTGTCTCCGGCCAGATGCAGACGCTCTACAACCGTTTCTCCTTCATCAAGAACGCCTACAAGCAGAAACCGACCAACCAGCCCAAAGACCCCAAACGCATGAGCAGGAAGGAACGCGAAAAGATGGTGCAGGATTCTATCGCCCGTGCCAACAATCCCGACTCGGTGCGCCGTGCCCAGCTGGCCGAAACCCTGGCTGATATTGCCAACTTTGGCATCCGTTTTGTCACCATGGTCAAAACTTTTGGTGTGCAGTATAGTAACTCCAATGCCTCGGTGCTCCCTGGCTATATGGGAACAGCGACCATTTTGGGCATGGACCCTGTCAATGGATGGGCCCCGTGGCCTTCCTTTGTGTTGGGCTACAACGAGGGCCTGGTGGACCGTTTGCGGCAAGACGACCTACTCTCCCGCGACCCCTTAATGAACAACGCCCACTCCAACACGGTCAACCGAATGCTCAGCATGCAGGCCTCTGTGGAGCCCATACGTGATTTCAAGATAGAACTCAATGCCAACCAGACCTACCAGTCGCGTGACGAATACTACTACAAGTACCTCACCGAGTGGGATCGCGTCGATGGCCCGCTGTCATACATCATGACGGGTTCCTATTCCACCACGACATGGAGTTTTGGCACAGCCTTTGCCGACGACAGTGCCCTTTATGATGCTTTCCTCCGGAACCGCCATGCTGTCTCCGACCGTCTTGCCGACCTCAACCCCGACCCACTCACCGACCAGCAGGTGTTAGACACCATGAGTGGCCAGTATTACCGTTACGGCTATGGTCCCAACCAGTCGTCGGTGCTGCTCACCAGTTTCTTGTCGACATATCTGGGCAAGGATGCCGCCACCTATGCCTTCTCGCCTTTCTTGGATTTCCCCCTGCCCAACTGGTCCATCAGTTACAATGGCCTCAATAAGATTCCTGCCCTCAAGAAGTGGTTCAACAATATCTCCATCTCTCATAAGTACTCCTCAACCTACACAATTGGCAACTACTACACCGATGCAGCCATCTCTGGCAAAGAAAACTATGAGTATGGCCATGAGACGGTCTTCAACACCAACGGCGACTTCATTCCGCCGGTTAGTATGGAGGGAGTGCAAATATCCGAGCAGTTCAACCCGCTCATCCGCCTGTCGGTGAGTATGACCAACAGCGTCCAGCTCAATTTCTCCGTCCAGAAGAACCGCACCCTCAACCTCAGTTTCTCCAACAACCAGCTCACCGAGACCACCCGCGACGGTGTCACCTTCGGCGGCGGTTATCGCTTCAAGGACGTGGCTGTAGACATCAAGGTGGCCGACGAGACCCACCACTTGAAGAGCGACATCGTGCTACAGCTCAACCTTACCTACAACAGCAACATGACTAAGATTCGCAAAATCAACCAGAATTTCAGTCAGATTTCTTCGGGTAGCGAGGTGTGGATGGCCGAGATTTCAGCCGAATACGCCCTCTCTAGCTCCCTTACGCTCCGTGCCTTTTTCCAAACGAATATCAACACTCCCTTTATCTCCAACTCCTATCCCAACTCCACCACCAAAGGTGGCATAACTGTAAGATTTAGTTTTTAATGAATTTAGACCGCTTTAAGAATTTCGAACAGGATGTACGCGAACTGGTTCTCGCCTTCGAGAAGCAGAAAGAGGGGCATACATCCTATTTCGACGTTGACCAGCTGGAAGTCATAGCCGACTACTATCTGGAGGTATATGATGTCGAAGGATTAGAGTCGGCCGTCAAGTTGGGCGAACAACTTTTCCCCAGCAGTAATGAGATACGCCTCCGCCGAGCCCATCTCCTCAGCATCCAGGGACAATATTCCAAGGCCTTGGCCATCCTTCAGCGGTTGGAACAGTCTGAACCCGAGAATACCGATGTCTTCTATGCCCTCGGGGCCCTCTACAGTCTTACCGACCAGTCGCAGAAGTCTATCGAATATTATCGCAAGGCTGCCAGGGACGGCTATCAGCTCGACATGGTCTACGGCAACATTGCCGACGAATATTATAAGCTTGGCAAGACTGCCGAGGCCATAGCCTACTACCGCAAGTCCATTCAGAAAAATCCTGACGAAAGCCGCTCCCTATACAATCTTGCCTGCACCTGGGATGAGCAGGGCTGCAACGAGGAGTCGGTCGAGTACTTTTCTCAGTTGGTAGCGGACCACCCTTTTTCCAAGGGTGCCTGGTATTGCCTAGGCTGTGTCTATAGCTGGATGTCGCTGTTTGAGAAAGCCACTGACGCATTTGAATATGCCATTGCTATCGACAAGACTTATGTGCAGGCCTATCTGGGTCTTTCCGATTGTTACAGCCATCTGGGCAATACCGTCCTGGCTATTCAGGCTTTGCGCGACACGCTCGAGTACACCCCAGACCGCCCCTTTATCCTCTATCGCATTGGACGGCTCTATCTTCGTCAGGGCAACTTTCATACGGCTTCGACCTATCTGCACGATGCCCTCAAAGAAGACCCCTCTTACAGCATAGCCTGGAACGACCTCGGACGCTGTTGCGAACGTCTAGGCTATCCCGATGAGGCTGCTGGCTACTACCGTCGTGCCATCGACCTTGAACCCGATGCCGATGAGCACTGGATTTGCCTTGCCGACCTTTACCTTAGCACGCAGCGTTATGCCGAAGCCTGCGCCCTGCTTGAAAGCTCTAGGGGTGATGCCACAGACCGTTTTTCCTTCGACTCCCGCCTTCTGTATTGCTACTATAAGCTGGGTCGTCGCAATCGCCTCTTCTCCCTTTTGATGGAAGACAGTGCATCCTTTGGCCCCATGTACCACACCCTATTGGTAATGTATCCAGAGTTTGCCCAAGATACAGAAATAGTAGATGTAATTAATTCTTTATCCACCATTTGACGTTTATGAAAAAGAAAGTACTCGTTTTGCTGTTGACTCTTTTTGTTGGTCAACTCACCTTTGCCCAAGAGCCTGCATCGGTTGCGGTTGCAGAGCAAAATATCGCTGAGCAGGTTCGCGGCACCGATGGCAGTTCCTCGGGCTTTGTGGCCAATCTGCTTTCCTGGTACGATGCCAATATGAACTATACCGCCGTGGGTCTTCTCATGACCCTCGAAAGTTCCTTTATACCTTTTCCTTCGGAGGTGGTCATTCCTCCGGCAGTTTATGTGGCCAGCAATCCCGACACCAAGGGCGGCATGAAGATATGGCTCATCGTGCTGATTGGTACCCTGGGAGCCATGTTGGGTGCCTATATCAACTATTTCCTTTCCCGATGGCTCGGCCGCCCCATCATTTATGCCTTTGCTGACAGCAAGGCGGGTCGCCTCTTGCGTCTTTCTAAGGAGAAGGTGCAGCGAGCCGAAGACTATTTCAACGACCACGGCAATGTGTCCACCTTGGTGGGGCGACTCATCCCGGTCATCCGTCAGCTGATCTCCATCCCTGCCGGACTCTCCAAGATGAACATTGTGGCCTTTTCATTCTTCACCTTCATAGGTGCTGCGGTGTGGAACTGCATTCTGGCCCTGTTGGGCTATTTGGCCTACCGGGCTGCCGACCCCACCGTCATCGAGCGTTACAGCCACGAACTGTCGGTGGCCATCATCATCCTTTTTGCCGCGGCTATCGTTTTCTTTGTTCTACGTGCCCTCATTAGGAAGAAAAAAGGAGCGCACAAGGAGGCCTAGCGGTCTTGCTGCATCGTTCAATACCCACTCAGATTAACATAAAAAGACAAGATGTACGACTTTCCCCGCCCTGACCCCACACCCGAAGAGATTGATAATAAAATCAAGTTTGCCCGTATTTTCACCCGTAAGGACCGTCCGTTGCCCAAGCGGGGCTGCAGCTGGGCGTTCTACATTTTCCTGGCCCTCATTCTCATCTTTTTGGCAGTCATGTACATCAAGTATAAACAGATATAAATTATGGATTTTCCCATTCTCGATACCCAAGTCTACGGCCATCGGTTGGTCTATCTCGACAACGCCGCCACCACCCAGAAACCCCAGCAGGTGATAGACGCACTTGCCTCCTACTACCTCACCCTCAACAGCAATATCCATCGCGGCACCCATTATCTGGCCACCCTCGCCACCGAACGCTACGAAGCTGTGCGCCTAAAGGTTCAGCAGTTCATCCATGCTGCCAGCAACAAGGAGATTGTTTTCACCCGCGGCACTACCGAGAGTATCAATCTGGTAGCCGCCACGTTCGGTCGCCAGTTCCTCCACAAAGATGACGAGGTGATTGTCTCTGGCATGGAACACCACTCCAATATTGTTCCGTGGCAGCTGGCCTGTGAGCAGGTCGGGGCCCATCTGCGTGTCATACCCTTCTCGGATGAGGGAGTCCTTGACATGGAGGTCTACCAGTCGCTCTTCACCCCGCGAACCCGCCTGGTGGCAGTCAACCATGTTTCCAACACGCTGGGAACGGTCAACCCGGTCAAAGAGATTGTCAGCATCGCCCACAGCCACCAGGTGCCCGTCCTAATTGATGGAGCCCAAGCCGTAGCCCACATGGCTGTTGATGTGCAGGAGCTGGGCTGCGATTTCTATTGTTTCTCAGGCCACAAGATGTATGCCCCCATGGGTGTCGGCGTCATGTACGGACGTGAGGAGCTGCTCAACCAGCTGCCTCCTTACCAGGGTGGGGGAGAGATGATAAAGGATGTTACCTTTGAGAAAACCACCTACAACGAGCTGCCCTATAAGTTCGAAGCTGGCACCCCCTCGGTGGGTGACGTGCTGGGCCTGGGAGCCGCCATAGACTACATACAAGGCCTAGGCATGGACGTGATTGTCCGTCATGAGCAGCAACTGATGGACTATGCCATGCAAAAACTGGACACCGTCCCCAATATTCGTTTTATAGGCACTGCCCCCGGCAAAGTGGGTGTCATCTCTTTCCTCCTCGGCAATGCCCACCCTTATGATGTGGGAACCCTGCTGGACAAACTGGGTGTTGCCGTCCGCACCGGCCACCACTGCACACAGCCTATCATGGACCGTTATGGCATCCCCGGCACCGTCCGAGCCTCCTTTGCCTCCTACACCACCACAGCCGACATTGACGCGCTCCACGATGCCCTCATCCGCATCAGTCCCCTGCTCGACTAATCAGTTGTTTGGGTAAAGTCTATGCGTTCAATAGAATCCAGGTTTGCCCAACAACCGAATCATTATCTCGCACCACAGTTAACTATAGCTCATCCAACAAATCGATACAGATTCAAACAATAAAAGAACACGCCTACTATGCTCAAAACACTCCATATCGAAAACTACGCCCTCATCCAGGAGACAGACATCTCCTTTGATGGCGGTTTTGTGGTCATCACAGGCGAGACCGGTGCCGGCAAGTCCATTCTCCTAGGTGCTTTAGGCCTCCTCTTGGGACAGCGAGCCGATGCCCAGGTGCTCTCCGACAAGGAACGCAAATGTGTTGTGGAGGCATCTTTCGATGTCTCTGGTTTGGGTCTTCAGCCCCTTTTTGAGCAGTACGATGCCGATTACGACGATCTCCTAATCCTCCGCCGTGAGATACTCCCCACCGCCAAGAGCCGAGCCTTTGTCAACGACTCTCCTGCCAACCTGCAGTTTCTGAAGGAACTGGGGTCGCATATCCTCGATATTCACTCGCAGTATCAAACCCTCACCCTCACCGAAAGCCTTTTTCAGACGCAGCTCTTGGATTCTTTTTCCGAAGCCACCATACTCTCCCAATACCAAGCGCTGTACCATCAATATGGAGCCCTCAAGCACCAACTAGAGCAGTTGACGGCTCAGGATGCCGAAAACAATAAGGTCCTCGACTACAATCGGTTCCTTTTTGACGAACTGCAGACTGCCAAATTGCAGGCCGACGAGCAGCAGGAGTTGGAAGAGGAAGCCCACCTCCTCGAACATACGGGGGCCATCAAAGAGGCTTTAGGCACCGTGGCGGCCCTCTGCGATGGTGACGGTGACAGCGACGACAGTGCCGTGGCCCGTTTGGTTGCAGCCCGCTCCGCCCTAGACCGTGTCTCGTCATATCATCCCGACATACAGACGCTCTACCAGCGTGTAGACTCCACGCTCATCGAGTTGCAGGACATTCTTTCCGAGGTCTCTACCCTCGACGATCGCCTCCAATTCTCGCCCGAACGGCAGGCACAGGTCAACGACCGACTAGACCTGATTTATCGTTTGCAGAAGAAGCATGGTGTTGACACTATTGCCGCCCTGCTGGACATCCAGCGGCAGCTGGACCAGCAGCTGCAAGAGGCCGAAGGGCTCGACGACCGCATCCGTGAGGTTATGGAGCAGGTGGACAGTGTTTTTGCCCTCATGCAGCAGGCTGCCGACAGGCTCACCACCGCCCGCACCCAGGCGGGACGGATGCTTGAGGAGCAACTTCTCCCCGTCCTCTCGCAGGTGGGCATGGCTTCGGCCAAGATAGTGGTGGACATCACCCCGGCCGCCGACTTCGGCCCGCTAGGGCACGACAATGTCCGACTCCTTTTCAATGCCAACCAAGGGGGCACCTTGCGACCCCTTGCCGAGGTGGCATCGGGCGGCGAGCTGTCGCGCCTGATGTTGGCGATTAAGTCGGTGGTTACGCGGCGCAGCCTGTTGCCCACCATCATATTCGATGAGATAGACAGTGGTGTTTCCGGCGATATTTCTATGGCCGTGGGCGACATCATGCATCGGATGGCGCAGCACATGCAGGTGGTGGCCATCTCCCATCTGCCACAGATTGCCGCCAAGGCCTCCCAGCACCTGAAGGTCGCCAAGGCCTTGGAGGGCAGCCGCACCATCTCGCGCATCCGCCAGCTCAGCTCCGAAGAACGAGTGCACGAAATTGCCGTTATGCTCTCCTCCAATCCGCCCACCACAGCGGCCCTGCAAACAGCCCGCGAACTCATGGGCGTATCCCCTACCAACAACGTACAGTAACAGATTACACACATTCCCTATTACCCTTACCCAATTATGAAAAGATTCATGGTATCATTCTTCCTTCTGGTCATCTTCATCTGCAATTTGTTCCATCTTCAGGCGCAGTCATTTGAACCGCCCAAGCTCGATCTCCCGCTGCATCTTCCTGCCGAGCCTTCCGGCACCTTTGCCGAAATCCGCACCAACCATTTTCATGGTGGCATCGACCTGCGCATCGGAGGCGATGAGGGAGTGGGCACACCTGTCTATGCCCCTGCCGACGGCTATGTCTGCCGTCTCCGCATCTCGGCCTATGATGGTGGCAAAATGCTTTATATCAACCATAAGGGGAATATTACCACGGTCTATCTACACCTCGACGGCTATCATGGCGACATTGCCGACTATGTGCTCAACTACCAGCGAGCCCACCAGTGCTATGCCTTTGACACTACTATAGCGGAAGGCGTTCTGCCCGTCAAGCGTGGGCAACTGATAGCCTATGCCGGCAACAGCGGCATGAGTGGCGGCCCTCATCTGCATTACGAAATCCGCAACACACGCACCCAGCAGACCCTCAACCCATTGGCCTATGGTGTCACCCTCGACGACACGATAGCCCCCACCATCAAAGGCATCCGTCTGTTGCCTGTGGACAAGAATACCCGTCTGAACCGTGGCAAGGACCCCTATCAGGTCGACTTGGGCGGCAAGACCTCTGCCCTGGGCTCTAAAGAGAATCCCATACCTGTCTTGGGTCGGTTCTATGTGGCGGTCTGGGCCTCGGACCGCTCGAAAGGGTCTACCATGAATAACGGCTACGAGCGTCTCGACATCTGGGTGGACGGCACGCCTTTCTTCCAGTACCGGGTGGAGTCAATCACCTTTGGAGACACCCGCGCTATCAACGCGCAGCTCGACTGGGACCACTATATGGCCACACGCCGCCCCTACATCATTACGCGCCGCCTTCCTGGCGACCCTGCCAAGCCTGCCCGCACCTTTGGCGATGGCAGCATAGGATTTATCGATAGCGACACCACACTGCACCGCATCACCGTGGTGGTGTCAGACTACAACGGCAACCAGGATGTGCAATATGTGTATGTGCGCAACCATTTTGAGACCTTGGTGCCCATGCACGAGGTGCCGGAGCACCCTTCCTATCACCTCCGCACCGACAGCCTCACGGTACGTTGGCCCTTGCAGGTCTACCGTGGCGACTATCAGATCGATATGCCGGCAGGCATGGTGTATTACGACGATCTCCTCACCCATGGCATCCAAAACGACCGCCGCTATATTTCGCCCATCTACACCGTCAGGCCATGGCGTAGCCCCTATCCTCCCCACCGCACATGGACCCTTCGTGTGCCTGTGGTCGTAGGATATGAACCCGAACAGCTAGTACTATGCAAGCTCAAGGGAGACAAAACGTCGGCACTGCCTACACGACTTATTGAGCGCAATATCGAGGGTAAACCCGGCCGCTGGCTCGAAGCCGATGTGCGCGATTTTGGTAACTTCGTGGTGATGAGCGACACCGCTGCTCCTTACATTAAACCCCTAAATTTCAAGGAAGGCAAGAAAGTAGGCAATGTGCTGCGCATGAAGATGGGAGACAACATTTCGGGCGTTGCCGAATATCGCTGTTTCATCAATGGCGAGTGGGTTCTCAGCGAGTTTGACGGCAAGACTGCCACCCTCACTATCGACCTCCTCCAGCTTGCCACGGCAGCCACCAATCTCGAGCTCCGCATTTTCCTTACCGACTGCTGCCAAAATTCTCGTGAGCTGGTCTATCACCTGAAGCGATAGCCTAGTTTAGTGTGTGGAAAGGATAGAAGTGGGGTAAAAATTCGATTGGATAGGTTCTGAAAAACTGATTTTAAAGTCCCTTACGGGGTGTCCATTATGACACGTTGGTAGGCCCAAGGCATAGTCCTTGGACCTAATTGGTGCATGCCCTTTTGGGGCTTTTTTTGAGGTTGCCTGTAGTATGTTCTTTTCCATGCTTGAAGATTTCAAAAGAAGCGTCCGATTTGTGTAATTTTTGTTCGGTATAATAGGTGGTGATTTCCTGAAAATCTTATTTGTTTATTCCTTTCAGTCATAGAAAAAAGATTTAGAAATAGTTTTATTTTACTTGTGGAAGTTATGCTGTAACCGTGTGAGAATTATGTATTTTGTGATGTGTAGGTTATTTTTTTAGACTCGAGGCCCAACATTTTAAGTAATTATTAATAAAAATAGTGTATCTTTGCAGGTGTAATATTGAATGTAAATATAATTATTGACGTTTATATTATTATCAACTTTAACTATTTCATCTATGGAGACTTTCATTAAAAAAAAGAATTACCAGCCGCCTAGGATTATCGCAGTATCGATGATGGTGGAGTCTGGTTATTCTGGTAGCGATGGGGTGCAAAGCGTAGCACTGCCAGCGCTGGACAATTGGAACACTGCTAACAATAGCGGCGAAAGTTTTTGGGGCGGTACCGGAGGTACCAGAGGGACGACAGAGTCGTATAGTAGCCCAACGTCCGGATGGAGTTGGTAAAGCCTTTTTGGCGCAACCCAAAATAACAATAGCAAACACTTTAATAAAACATAGACATGAAACGAAATAATATATATAAGTTATTGATAATAGCAGTACTAATGATTGCCGTGCTCAGCGGATGCAAAAAAGACACCGTTACTATAAGGGCAAGAATCAGTCATTACAATGGCAGCAAAACCAGTGTAGAATGCGGCAGTAAGGTCTATATGAACGGCAGCAGCCCCAGATGGAACAACGGAGATACCTTAAGGATTAACGAGAATGCGGTAGTCATCAGCAGTCTTGATGGACTGACGGCCTCCATGGAGGTGCCGACAGCAGGAGCTTACAAGGCAGTCTATCCCAGCAGCATAGCCCAATCGTTGGTAAATGGTAATGTGGCCAACTTGACCCTTCCACGTATGCAAATCTACCGAGAGGACGATACCCAAAACCAGATTGTGGCCACCCCAATGTGTGCTGCCAGCACGAACTGCACGCTCAGTTTCAAAAATATGGGTGCGCTGCTGGCAATTAATCTTACGAACGAAACCTTTCATGAAAGCATCACGGTTGATTCTGTCTCGGTGAAGTCGGTGGCTTATGGCTCTACCGCCGAGGCTCCTGCTGCGGCAATAGCCATGTGGGGCGATGCCGTTGCGGAAGACATTTCCTCGGACTCTCCCACATACACCTTTACGGCGACACCCACAGCCGGGAGCAACGACAGCGTCACGCTGGCCCGAGGCGACGGACTGGGTTTGGGCATCGTCTTGGCCAATAGCAATAGTGGTACGCAAAATAAGCTCGTATACGTCTATATTCCAGCTGTTAGCAGTGCTGTCAACAATCTCTTCAGCATACGAATCTTTGCAACGGATGCTGCTGGCACGCACTACACTTATCTGAGGATCCAAACAGGCGCCTATTCCGGCAACCTTGGTCGAAACCAGAAGGCCGACGTACCTTTTGAGATGAATGCCACGATAGAACACGAAGTCGTTAGCAATACCGTGCCAGAAGGGGCTCTGAGCGGCATATTTAGTGTTGGGAATGGTAAACGGGTTTATTTTTCACAGGGTAACCTGCAGTATAGGCGAAATAGTTTGCTAGGGGATCCTGCAACTGGATTATGGCGTTTTGCGGAAAACCAGTGGGACTATTTGGGGGGGAGTGTTTATACGAACTATACTAACTTTTATAGTGTGTGGTTTGATTTATTTGGGTGGGGGACTAGCGGCTACAACTCTCATAAACCAGAAGAAACAAGTGAGAGTAATAATACATACGCACCGTCAATGGAGGGAGGCGATAAGGCCAACTATGATTGGGGCGTTTATAATGCTATCAGTAATGGTGGCAATCAAGCCGGACTATGGCGTACGCTGACAGCGGAGGAGTGGAACTATCTTACTGGCATAAGCAACCCAGGCAGAACTGTTAATGGTGGAACCCGAGAGGGTCACTGCTATCAGCTCTTGAGGGCGAATAATATATGGGGACTGCTTATCTATCCTGATGATTTTACTCAACAAAGTACTTACACAAATACATCTAATCTCAGTGATATACCCGAAGGTTGTGCTTTTCTGCCAATGGCTGGACACAGGCTAGGAGTCAGCGTTTCCTATGAGGGTTCGTATGGTTCCTATTGGTCGTCTTCTGTGGATGAAAGTAATTCGGGGATGGCCTATGCTATGCGTTTCAGGCAATATACTAGTCTACAAGTGTTTGGGTCTCTACCTAGAGATAAAAAATATGGTCAATCTGTTCGTCTAGTCCAAAATGTTCCTTCTTCCAAAAAGTAGAAATGACTGGAGGCAAAAAAAGAGGCAGCCGACCATGGGCTGCCTCTTTCAAAGTATGCTCGGCAAGGGTATTATTGAGAAAATACTCTTCTTGAAGGTGAACCGCGAGAAGACCTATGTGGTCAGGGTGAGTGTGCATTCATGGAAGAGCCCGACCAATGGCTACGAAGTCGCATCCATGTTAAGAATCGCCGTATGTACGGTGGCGTGAGAAGACGGAAAATGAAATAGGAGGAACACTGTTTCATTTTCCTTCTACTCGTTTTTGTGCGAATCTTGTCGAAATCAATGATTTATATGGTTTTATATCATGGTTGGTTATTAGAATAAGTACGGATAGTGCTACAATAACCAGTATTTTATACCCACTTATTGTAGTGCTATCGACATTTTTTTTCTCTGTTTGAAAATAAATATGTATTTTTGCAGCACGAAAAAGATGGTAAAGATTATGGAATACAACCCCAAAATCATCGGTAGAGAACACGAACAAGACATATTGCAGCACTGCGTTGAATCACCTCGCGCAGAGTTTATTGCTGTGTATGGACGTCGCCGGATAGGAAAGACGTATCTCGTCAAGCAGTATTTTCAGGATACGTTTGATTTCTATACATCGGGAATCTACAAAGTGTCGCGCACAGCGCAACTGAAACAATGGCAGACGCAACTCAATCGGTCTAGCGGTGAGAAGCGTTCCCGCCCCAAAGACTGGTTTGAGGCCTTCGACCAACTCCGTGATTACCTTGAAACACGGCCTGGCGACGAAAAGTTGATACTTTTTATAGACGAAATACCGTGGCTCGACACCCCGAAATCAGGTTTTCTGAGGGCCTTGGAGGTGTTTTGGAACAGCTGGGCTGCCGACCGGCCTGGTTTGAAACTCATTGTCTGTGGTAGTGCGACAACATGGATGACCAACAAGCTGCTTGGCGACAAGGGAGGTCTGCATAACCGTGTCACAAGGTCGATACACCTTGCACCCTTCTCGTTGAACGAAACTGAACGGTACCTGAGAAGCATTGGCCTGGACTGGTCAAGGAGTGAGGTGATGGACGCCTATATGATTCTGGGAGGAACCCCCTACTATCTATCCATGCTGCGTCCAGAACTTAGTTTGCGTCAAAATATTGATGAGCTGTTTTTCGGACAAGATGCTGTGCTGAAGTCGGAATATGAATTTATGTTCAGCTCATTGTTCAAGGCATCGCACATCTATCGGCGTGTCGTGGAATGCCTCTCTTTGAAGTTGAAAGGATTGACGCGATCCGAAATAATTTCAGAGATTAAGGCAGAGGACAGCGGGATGATTACGGAGGTTATGGATAACCTTGAAAAATGTGATTTCATACGTCGTTACAAGGCTTTCGGGAAAAAACGGAGAGATATCCTGTATCAGCTCACAGATATGTACACTCTGTTTTATTTACGGTTTGTCAAGGACTACAAGGGTATGAATGAGAACGCTTGGAGCACTATGACCGACGGAAAACGCAATGTGTGGTCCGGGTATGCCTTTGAACAGGTGTGTCTGTTGCACGTTAATCAAATCAAAAAAGCACTTGGTATTGCAGGAATAGCAAGCGACGTCTGCGCTTGGAGCGGCGTAGTTGATGGCAAGGGCGCTCAGATTGACCTTGTGATCGACCGTAGTGACAAGGTTATGAACCTGTGTGAGATGAAGTTTGGCACAAGCAGATATGAAGTGACAAAAGATTATGCCGAGTGGATGAAAGAACGCAGAGAGATGTTCAGAAAGGACACAGGCACAAACAAGACACTGCACCTGACTTTGGTTTCACCTTATGGCGTGGCCTCTGGCAAGAACACCTCCATATTGCAAAATGTGATTACGATGGATGACTTGTTTGAACGGTAGCAAGCCATTATTGATCAAAGTTTTCAACAATTGCACATGCTCCCGTGTATGTGCGATTTTTTATATGCTCGGCATGAGTATAATTGAGAAGAAACTCTTCTTGAAGGTGAATGGAGAGAAGACCCAAGTGGTCAGGGGGGCGTGCATAAGTACCTTGGACATTCTTTCTACACATGAAGCAAAAAGACCCGCCGAGGCTACCATCCGAAGAGGAAGGCCAGTCTGCGGAATCGGCTCAAAGAACTGACTTCACGCAGTTGGGACATCGGCCATAGGAAACGTTAGAAGGTGCGGACCAAGACAATCCCAGGGTGAGAGACCTACTATTGGTATGCCGATATGTGTGGATTCATGGAAGAGCCCGACCAATGGCTACGAAGTCGCATCCATGTTAAGAATCGCCGTGAACCGTTTGTATGGTGGCATGAGAAGACGGGAAATGAAATGAGGGTGTCCCCCAAGTCAAGGACACCCTCGTTTCATTTAACCAACAATTCGAGGTTTGGTCCATATAAGCAATTCTCATTAGGGAATAAATACTTATAAGGCACCCTCACTTGGTAGAAGTGGATAGGTCTAGAGTTTGTCGTACTCCTTTGCCAGGGAGTCGGCCTGCCCGAAGAAGAATGCTGCCACCTGGTTGAAGTCCATGTTGAGGTCTTTGCTGAGACCCACACGGTCTTTGAAGATGGCCACATTATACCATTGCAGGCACTGGAATGAACGGTGGAAATAAAGCCGCTGCAGCTCCTCGCGAGTGGGGGTATGGCCCACGTAGGCTTCTAGGAGAGACAAGGCTTTGTCGAACCCGGCATTGCCATAGCAGGCGATGTCGTAGAAGGGGTCGTTCATGCCGGCATATTCCCAATCGAGGACATACAGCTTTTCGCCATTGATGACTAGGTTGGTTGGCTGGTAGTCGCAGTGGCAGGGGACCATCTTGACGTTGGAGTGGGTCTGGCGCATCCCATCTAACTTGTTGCGGAGCTCGGTGTACTCCTTAGGGTGGGTGAAGCCCACCTCGCGGCAGTAGCGCTCGTAGTCGGACAGGCGGCCGAAAGCATTGTAGTCGCGAAAATGCAGGTCGCTCTCGTGTATACGCTTGAGGGCCTTGACGGACATGTCGTTATACGAAACCACGTCGGTGTCGGACATGATGGTACCTTCGACATATTCGGCCAACTTCTCGCCAGAAATGATTTCGACATAGGAGGTGGCATTGCTGATGTC
The DNA here is from genome assembly GCA_947168515.1 of uncultured Bacteroidales bacterium. GTDB lineage: Bacteria > Bacteroidota > Bacteroidia > Bacteroidales > P3 > Colimorpha. Next base: position 1,586 of record CAMVMF010000023.1, on the reverse strand, counting down.
CAGCTTGTTGACTTCTTGAATGTTGTCCCATTCCTCCACGCGGTCGACAAATTTTTCGGCATATTTGCCGGGGACACGGTAGGTGTACTTCTTGCCACGGGTGGAAACGACATAGGTATAATTGCTCATGCCACCCTCCAGGCGTTTGACGATGGTGGCATCCTCGGTGTGCATCAAGGCATTGACGCGAGCGATGATATATTCTTCTACATTCATGGTATAATGGGTTTTATCGTGTTTTGAAATCGGGTTGGCTGTTGGTCGGAAGGCCTTTGGCTGTGGCGGCACGGTTGCGGTACTGCGTGGGGGTCATGCCCGTGAGCCGCTTGAAAAGGTTGGAGAGGTGGGACTGTGAGGAGAAGTCGAGTTGCTCGGCAATTTCCTGAAACGAGAGTGCCGGACGCTGGTCGAGCAGGCTCTTGATATGGAAGAGCAGGGTGGACTCGATGATTGCCTTGGGGGTGGTGTCTGCCATACGGCGGGTGACCTGCGACAGGTAACGTGGGCTCACCCCCACCCGGTCGGCATAGAAATTGACATCGTGGCTGTGGGAACAGAGTTGCTCCTGCAGGGTGAGGAACTCGCGGTAGAGGCTCTCTGCCCGGCCCGACACCTCATGGGAGAAGGTGTTGGCAGGCATGAGCAGCTGGGCCTTGCGGATGGCATCGTCGAGGGTAGCACCTTGATTGAGGAAAACCGCTATGGTGGAGCAGATCTCGTTGCAGCGGCCGTGGCTGGCGGCGGCCTGGATGGCGTGCGCAGCATGAAAATGAGTGGCGTCGCCCTGGCGGACGACCAAGAGGGAACAGAGCGGCACCAGCTGTTCTTGTACCAAACGGATGAGCTGGTCGTCCATCAGCTGCTCTTCATACGCCGAACAGACCACAGGCGAGTACAGGATCCAGCGAGGACGGTGGCGGCGTAGGCTCTGCACGATGGCATAAAGAGAGGCGGCGTTGCGCACCATGCCTACCTTGACCACCTGCGGGCTGGCATCGTCGACGACGGCCTCTATCTGTCGCTCGATGACCGGGGCAGGGATGTCGTAAAACTCCTGAATGCCCAAAGAGTTCTGCAGCGTGATGCTGGTGACCACCGACATGGCCGTGGCACCTAAAGAGGTGATGGTGCGGAGGTCGGCCTGGATGCCGGCGCCGCCAGTACTGTCGGAACCTGTGATGGTAAGAATGGGCTTCATCGTTTTTTGCAATTTCAGTTGTCGAAAGAGTGGCGGGAGGCAAGATAATCCGTTGGATAGGAAAGTCTTGTACGGAACCGCAACACCCAAAAGACATTGCAAAATAACAAAGAAAAGCGGAATTGACAAAATAAAGTTCCGAAAATGGTAAATATTTTCGCAAAGTTGCAAAAAAGAGATTCCGAACAGTCCGTCCCACAGGCATGACCTGTGATGGCAGATTCGGCCAGATATGTCTCAAAACAAGGTAAAAATGAAAAAAATATTTGTCAGTCCAAAAAAAAGTCGTATCTTTGCAATCCGTTTTGTGGGCATAAAAAGCCCCGAAAAGTAGAATAAAACATTAAAATTAAACATATTAAGAAAATGTACGCAATTGTAGAAATCG
>CAMVMF010000022.1 GCA_947168515.1 uncultured Bacteroidales bacterium | reverse complement strand
AGTTGAGAGTTGAGAATTGAGAATTTTTAAAAGGTGAAAACTAAAAACTAAAAGGTTTATGAAGATTAGCTCCGCGTATCTCACGTATATTCACGTATTTTTATCCTCTTGATACGTGTGATACGTGGATTTAACACCGCTGCAAAATCCCTAAAACAAAAAGGGTGGACGGGGGTGAGAATTAAGGTTAAAAAGTAAAAACTAAAAACTAAAAGGGTGGGCGGGGCAGGAGTTGAGAATTGGGAATTGAGAATGGAGAATTGAGAGTTGAGAAAAAGTAATGGAACGATATGGAGATTAAGAAAGCAGAGTTTGTCATCAGCAATAGCGACTACCGCAAATGCCCCGACACGGGGCTGCCGGAGTACGCCTTCATCGGCAGGAGCAATGTGGGCAAGTCGTCGCTCATCAATATGCTTACCAACCAGAATGGACTGGCCAAGACCAGCGTCCGTCCGGGCAAGACGCAGCTTATCAACCATTTCATCATCAACAATGAGTGGTATCTGGTGGACCTGCCCGGCTATGGCTACGCCCGGACTTCCAAGTCCTCGCGTGAGAAATGGCAGAAGATGATTACCGACTATATGCTCAAACGGGAGGCTCTGGTGAATGTGTTCGTGCTGGTGGACTCGCGCATCCCACCGCAGAAAATAGACTTGGAGTTCATCAACTTCTTGGGCATGAACGGTGTCCCCTTAAGTATCATCTTCACCAAAATAGACAAGCAGAAGCAACGCGAGGTTGCCGCTACGGTCAACGCCTATAAGCAAATTCTGTCTGAGGACTGGGAGGAGCTTCCGGAGATGCTGATGACTTCTTCGGTGACCCGCCATGGTCGCGAAAAGGTGCTGGGCCGCATTGAAGAAATTAACCAACAACTCAAACAAAAATAAAAAAACTTTCCAATGAAGTATTGCAAGAAACTGCTACTATCCATTGCTGTTATCTTTACTTGCTTTGCCTCTATGGCGCAGAATACCGACCGTGTGGACTTTGTGGTCCGCCACATTACCCGCAGGCCTGCTGTGAAGCATGCCTCGTTTGCGGTGTGTGTGCACAATATCTCCAAGGACAGCACTATCTATTCGCGCAACGAAGACCTCTTTATGATGCCCGCCGCCATCAACAAGCTGTTTACCTCGGCCGCGGCGTACAGCCGGTTGGGACCACGCTTTACTTTTGAAAACCACCTCTACTATTCCGGCAAGATAGAGGGCGGCACATTGGAGGGCGACTTGATAGTGGTGGGTTCGGGCGATCCGTTCTTTTGCTCCGATAGGTTTGCTTACACCGATTCCACCTTCAACCGCCTGGCTGCCGGTCTCCGCAAGATGGGCATCCGCCGCATCAATGGGCATGTCTATGTGGACACTTCCCTCTTCGAGGACGAGATGATGCACCCCTCCTGGCAGTGGTCGGACTTGGGCAATTCCTTCGGCAGCGGAGCCTGTGGACTCAATTACAATGAGAACTCTGTGGATGTGCACTTCCGCGCCGGCAGAAGGACGGGCGACCCCGCTGTCATCACCAGCATCCAGCCCGAAATACCTATTGCCAACCACGTGACCACTGGGGCCCGCGACACCCTTTTCGATGTTCTTTTCTATGGCTCTCCCTACGAGGGCAGCCGCATCTGCCGCGGTGTCGTCCCGCTGGGCACCGCCGACACCCATTTCCGCGCTTCTATGCCGCACCCGGCCTATACCATGGCTGTCGATTTCACCCAATACCTGCGTAAGAACGGCTTCACCGTCACCGGAGAGCCTTCGGTCCATTTCACCATGCCCAAGAAATATCACGAGGTGTGCGTGGATACTTCTTTCAATCTGCTGACCATTACGGCCTTGACCCTGCAGACCAACAGCAATATCGCTGCTGAGAGTCTTTTCAAATTGATGGGTTATCTGCGCGACGGACACGGTTGCTATTCGTCGGGCAGGGCTTTCATATACGATTATTTCAAGGAGCTGAATCTCGACAATCGCGAGGTGAAGATGGTGGACGGCAGCGGCCTTTCGCGCGAGAACCATGTGACGGCCTATTTCGTCACCCAGTTCTTGGATGCCGTGGCTCGCCAGCCTTTCTTTTGGGACTTTGCCAGCGCGCTAGGCATCAGCCAGAATATGCCTGAGTATGCAGTCATCCCTGAGGTCCCTGGTGGATGCTCCATCCGCGTCAAAAGCGGTATCATGTCCGGGGTGCGCAACTATGTGGGCTATTTCACCAACGACGATGACGAGATGTTTAGTTTTGCCATCCTCTGCAACAACTACGACTGCGACGATGCCACCATGGACCAGCTGATAAAGGGCATTTTGGAGGAGATTGTGAAACTATAGCCACCAGACTTTTGTTAAGGTAGTATGAATAAGCCGTTCTTTTCTAAGCGGTTCGTCGACGACTTGAAGGCCTATGGCGCCATTGCCGGTGTCTTCCTGTTGTTGGTATTGCTGCTGAAGGTTGCCGAGTTTTTTCTGCTAAGAGTGGATGAGCTCAATGGGGCTCGGCTGTTGCTGAATGCTGGAGTGTATAATATCGTCGTGGCATCGTGGGCGGTACTGGTGCTGGGGGTGCTCTTTGTGTTGCTGAGGCTGATTGGGCCTAGGGTGGCCAAGGTGGTGGTGGCGCTGTTGCTGTCGCTGCTGCTGTTGGCGGAGGTAGGGCTGACGGCCTACTGTCTGCATAACGGCTTTTTGCTGGGTGGCGAACTGCTGTTGCGCCCATTGTCCGAATCGCTCATGGCCATCCGTGGCGCAATGGGAGTGGTGTTGCCGATCCTGTTGACGTTGCTGGTGGTAGGCGGGGCCTTTGGACTGATGCTGTGGCGCGGGTCTCGTCCCACCAAGGCGGCGTGGGTTGCTTTGCCTGTGGCATTGGTCATGACGATGCTCTCGCTCGTTTTCGACCTCTCTCATCTTTCTGTGAATAACTATGAGAATTATATAGTGAACAAGACGGCCTTCTTTGTGAAGGACTGTGCCCGCAGTCTGCAAACAGAGAGAAGGGCTGCCGCCAAGGCACAGGATTATCCTTACGACGAGGCGTTGCTGAAAGCATTGCTCGAAACCCATCCCGAGTGGGGTACCCCCGAGGACCTGCACTATCCGTTGGAACGGGCAACGGTTGCCGACACGTTCCTATCGCCTTATTTCTCGCCAGCTGAGGGGCACCCCAATGTGGTGCTGGTGCTGGTGGAGTCGTTGGGCGATGAGATCATGGGTTATGGCATTATGCCATTTGTCGACTCGTTGGCGGCAACAGGTCTCCATTGGCGCAACTGCCTCTCCACCACTCCGCGCAGCTATGGGGCCATCCCGGCACTGACGGGTTCCGTGGGCGGACCCCGCAGTTTCCAGTTCGGCTCCATGCCTGACCACAACAGCCTCCTCTCCCTGCTGAAGAAAGCCGGCTATTACACTTGCTCTTTCTACGGCGGCGACTACACGTTCGATTGCATCTACGACTATTTGATGGCACAGCACGTCGACCAACTCTCGTCTTTTTATGGAGAGAAGGAGCAGTATGGACAGACCCATTGGTGGGGTGCCGGGGACGACTACCTGCTTCGCCGCACCAAGGACGAGCTGCCCGCTCCCAATGGTGAACGACCCTTCTTCGGTCTTGTCACTACGCTGTCGATGCATGACGATCTGGATTTGACCGACGACAAGTTGGAGACCGCCTATGTGCAACGGGCACAGAAAGTCAGTTCGCCCAAGGCCGGACCCTCCCTTTCGGCTTTGTATCCCTCGTGCCTCTTTGCCGACGATTGTCTGCGTGACTTTTTCCATTGGTATAGTCAGCGCAGCGACTTTGCCAATACAATCTTTATTATTACCGGCGACCATGCCTCGGGCCGCCAGCGGGGCGACAAGCTCTCCTTCCATCATGTTCCGCTGATTATTTGGTCGCCTTTGGTGAAGGAGCATGCCGTTTTCGACCATCTGGTAACGCACAACGACTTGGCCCCAGCACTCTATGGCCTGCTGGTGGACCGCTATGGCGTGTCGCCTCATCCCACAGTGCACTGGCTTGGCAGCGGCCTTGGACCGACACCCAAGACCATGCTGGTGCTTAACTACACCCATGTCCTAGACGAAATGGTTTACCACAACCTGTTTTATGAGGCAACGACCCATACCGTTTATACCATCGGTAAGGATTTGGCATTGAACCCCTGCAGCGACAAAGAGAAGGAGACAGTCTGCCAGCGACAGTTGGAGGGAATGAGCTACCTATACGAGTATACTTACTTCGCCAACAGGCTGACAGCCCACCCGGTCAATGACCTCAAGTACACTTTCATTTTCAAACGCGTACTGGATGATATCCAATGCGTGGCACCCCACGATCCACCCAGCGTGGCCGGCATGGTCAATATTCCTATTCTGCGCCAGATGGGGTTGAAGAATACCACTGGCTATGCCACGGTGCGTGTCACCATAGAGGCCGATGTGGCTGTCCATGACAGTTTGAAAATGAACCAGTACCCCGAAATCCGTTTCTTTGTCTACGGCGATGAAGAACTCATGGAGGCTACACGGCTCCCCAGATTCGTTACGGGCGTTGAGTTGCCCAACCCCGGCAACGGACATCTCCTTCTTTCCAAGGAGTTTGCCCTCAGTGCTTCAAAACCCAACAAGATTTATGTGGAGCTGCAGACTCCCTACGCCGATGAAGACCACGTCCCCGACGCCAGCATCACCCTCTCGGGTACGGTGGTGACTATCGAATACGGAAAATAAAAGGCAACGCTGTTTCCTAGGGATGTCCTGCAGGCACCGCTGACGTATAAGAGTCTTTTACGATAATAAAAAGAAACAGGGGCAACCATCGGTCGCCCCTGTTTTTATGCTGTCTTGTAGACCTGTCGTTAGCGAATGAGGAAGGAGAACTTGTTGAAGTTCTTGAGGGCGATGCCGGTGCCACGGGCCACAGCACGCAGGGGGTCTTCGGCAATGTGCACCTGCAGCTTGGTCTTCGAAGAGATACGCTGGTCCAGTCCGCGCAGCAACGAGCCGCCACCGGCCAGGTAGATACCCGTGCGGTAAATGTCGGCAGCCAACTCCGGCGGTGTGGCCGAAAGGGTGTCGAGGATGGCCTGTTCGATGCGGGCGATGGATTTGTCGAGGGCGTGGGCAATCTCCTTGTAGTTGACCGAGATTTCCTTGGGCAGTCCGGTCAGCAGGTCGCGGCCCAGGGTGGGATAGTCCTCTGGGGGTTCGTCGAGTTCGCTGATGGCGGCACCGACCTTGATTTTCACCTGCTCGGCAGTACGCTCGCCGATGACCATGTTGTGCTGTTTGCGCATATATTCCACCACATTCTCGTTGAACTCGTCTCCAGCCACGCGGATGGAGTTGTTGCAGACGATGCCACCCAGGGAGATGACGGCAATTTCGGCCGTACCACCTCCGATGTCGACAATCATGTGGCCTTCGGGTTCGAGAACGTCGATGCCGATACCTATGGCGGCGGCCATGGGCTCGTGAATCATGCGGATTTCTTTGGCTCCGGCCTGCTCGGCAGACTCGCGCACGGCACGCTCTTCGACATTGGTGATGCCTGAGGGTATGCAGATGACCATGCGGAGCGACGGCGGCATGAACGAGCGGTTGATGCGGGTGATGCCGATGAGCTCGCGGATTAGATGCTGGGCCATCTCGAAATCAGCTATGACACCGCCACGCAGGGGGCGGATTGTCTCGATGTTCTTGTTGTCGGTTTTGCCAGCCATGGATTGGGCGCGCTTACCAACAGCGATGATGTGTCCTGTGTTGCGGTCGACAGCCACGATGGAGGGCTCGTCGACGACAATCTGGTCGTTGTAAATAACAATGGAGTTGGCTGTGCCCAGGTCCATTGCGACCTCTTTGTTAAAAAATGAAAATAGACCCATTTTTATATTAATACTTATTATTTATATTTGTTCTCGTGCATTTGCGCTTGGATGTGGGTGCAACTAGTGCTTGAAGTGGCGGAAGCCGGTGATGGCCATGCCCATGTGGTTCTTCTCGCAGTAGTCGATGGAGTCCTGGTCGTGAATGGAGCCGCCGGGATGGGCCACGGCGACAATGCCGGCCTCGTGGGCTATCTCCACACAGTCGGGGAAGGGGAAGAAGGCATCGCTGGCCATGACGGCTCCGTGGAGGTCGAAACCAAAGCTCTGGGCTTTGGCAATGGCCTGGCGCAGGGCATCGACACGGGAGGTCTGGCCGGTGCCGCTGGCACACAGCTGGCCGTTCTTGGCCAACACGATGGCATTGCTCTTGGTGTGCTTGACCAAGATGGTGGCGAAAGCAAGGTCGCGGGCCTGTGCCTCTGTGATGGGGGTGGAGGTGACGCTCTTGGCCATGTCGGCAGCGGTGGGTACCACATTGTCGCGGTCCTGTACCAACACACCGTCCAGCACGCTGCGGAAGACCTTGTCGTGCATTTGGAAGGCGTTGCGCTTCAGGATGATACGGTTCTTCTTGCCCTTGAGGATTGCCAAAGCTTCTTCGTCGTAGTCGGGGGCGATGCAGACTTCGAAGAAAATCTTGTGCATCTCCTCGGCCACCTCCTTGGTGATGGGGCGGTTGGCGATGAGGATGCCACCGAAGGCCGAAACGGGGTCGCCGGCCAGGGCATCTTTCCAGGCCTCCAACAGGGTGGGGCGGCAGGCCAAGCCGCAGGCGTTGTTGTGTTTGAGGATGGCAAAGGTGGTTTCGGTAAAGTCGTCGATAAGGGCGCAGGCAGCGTCGATGTCGCCGATGTTGTTGTAGGAAATCTCTTTGCCGTTGAGTTTGGTGAAGCAGGCTTCGAGGTCGCCAAAGTAGTAGCCTTTCTGGTGGGGGTTCTCTCCGTAGCGCAGCACGTTGGCCTTGGTGCAGCTCTGCTTGAAGGCGGGGATTTGCTCTTCGCGGTTGAAGTAGTTGAAGATGGCGGTGTCGTAGTTGGAGCTGACGTTGAAGGCATAGGCGGCAAAGTGGCGGCGCTGGGCCAAGGTGGTGCCACCGTCTTGTTCCTGATAGATCTTCAGAAACTCTTCGTAGTGGTTGACGGCGGGGACGATGACTACGTCTTTATAGTTCTTGGCGGCAGCACGGATGAGGGAGATGCCGCCGATGTCTATCTTTTCGATGATGTCTTGCTCCGGAGCCCCACTGGCCACGGTGGCCTCAAAGGGGTAGAGGTCGACGATGACGAGGTCGATTTCCGGAATCTCGTATTGTGCCAGTTGCTCTCCGTCGGAGAACATGTCGCGCCGGCTCAGGATGCCGCCGAACACCTTGGGGTGCAGTGTCTTGACACGGCCTCCCAGGATGGAGGGATAGCCGGTGAGGGACTCTACGGCGATGGGTTTGATGCCGAGGTCTTGGATGAACTTGTAGGTGCCGCCGGTGGAATAGATGGTGACACCCTGGGCATCGAGGGCTCTGGCGATGTCTTCCAGTCCGTCCTTATAGAAGACGGAGATGAGGGCTGATTTTATCTTTTTTGTGTCCATATATTATTGTTCGTTTTGTCTCTGTGATTTATGGGTGGGGTAGGGGATGGGCTAGTCGCCGAATTCGATGCCGAGGCCCTTGGCGGTGTGCACCAGGAGGCTGTTGGGGTCCACGAGGTTCTGCGCCCGCACGGCCTCTTCGAGGGAGACGTCCACAATGTCGGGGTGGCGGTAGGCCACCATGCGGCCGTACTTGCCTTCCATCACCAGCTCCATGGCACGCACGCCAAATTCCGATGCCAGGATGCGGTCGAAAGCAATGGGGGTGCCACCACGTTGCAGATGTCCCAGAATGGTGCAGCGGATGTCCTGCTCCACGCCGGCAGCTTTGAGTTCTGCGGCCAGCTGGTTGCCGATGCCGCCCAGCTTGATGTGTTGGTAGCCCACCTCGCCGGTCTGCGTGCCCACGATGGTGCCGCCCTTGGGTTTGGCTCCTTCGGCCACCACGATGATGCAGAAACCATGGCGCTTGACATAGCGCTGCTCGATTTTTTTCTTTATCTCGTTGATGTCGTAGGGTATCTCCGGGATGAGACACACGTCGGCACCGCCGGCTATGGCGCTGTGCAGGGCTATCCAGCCGGCATCGCGACCCATCACCTCCATGATGAAGACACGGTTGTGGCTGGCCGCAGTGGTCACTAGTTTGTCGATGGCTTCGGTGCAAATCTGCACGGCTGTCTGAAATCCGAAGGTGTAGTCGGTGGAGGAGAGGTCGTTGTCGATCGTCTTGGGCACGCCCACGATGTTGAGTCCCTTTTGGGAAAGGCCGAGGGAGATACGTTGTGAACCGTCGCCGCCGATGTTGATCACGGCATCGACACCCATGTAGCCGAGTTTGCGAATCATCTCGTCGCTGCGGTCCACTGTGGTCCAGCTGCCATCGGGTTGGCGCACGGGCCACTCAAAGGGGCCGCCTTTGTTGGTGGTGCCCAAGATGGTGCCGCCCACGACCAGCAGGCCGTGAACGCTTTTCTCGTTCAGCTCCACGATCTCGGTGGGCTCGCGAAGCACGCCGTTGAATGACTCAATGCAGCCTATCACCTCCCAATCTTTTTCTTGGGAGGCGCGTTTTACTATACCTCTGATTACGGCATTCAGGCCGGGGCAATCGCCGCCGCCTGTAAGAACCATAACTCTTTTTAATGCCATCTCTTTCTTTTTAATAAATTGATATATATGGGGTTGTGACTAAAGTCATAACCCAAAACAATTTACAAATATACAAATTTTTTTATATATATAATCAAAAAAATCCCTACAGGACATTCGTTTTCTCCAAATTGCCTGTGTCGCATTCCCCACTCCTTCCCAATAGGGTCCCCCACTTCCGTCCCCTACATCCGTTTCCCTCGCCTCCTAAATGAGTCGTCTAGATTATTTTTCCGCAAAGGGTTATTCGCATTTTAACGATAGGAGATAAAAAAACATAAGTCAAATGTAAGTAAAATGTAAATTAAATAGCATTCGTCCACCCAATGCACTATCGATAGGTGTTTTTTTATTGAGGGGGTAAAAATAAAACACGGATGTCGCAGTGTGACTGGCAAAAGCGACTTTCGCAAGGCGTGGTGGGCGATTCAGGCCACGAACGCGGCAGTACGGGACGAAAAAGGGTGGTTTTTGTGTTGAAAAAGGAGTTGTTAATCGGAAAAAAAATCGTATTTTTGCACATGTGTTTGTCCTGCCCCGTCGGGGAAAGAGGGACACGCATTAGATTGCTAACTATTTATTTAAATTAAAAACAGGCATTATATGAAACTATCATTCATGGGAGCAACGCGCGAGGTGACCGGAAGCAAGCACCTCATTACAACGAAAAAAGGTCTGAAAATTTTGTTGGACTGTGGCATGTACCAGGGCAAAGGCCTGGAGACCGACGCCATGAACCGCGACTTGGGTTTCGACCCAGCTGAGATTGACTATCTCATTCTCTCCCATGCACATATCGACCATTCGGGTCTGATACCGTTTATCTATAAGTTGGGCTTTCGTGGCACCATTCTCTGCACCCCCGCCACTCGCGACCTTTGCGCCATCATGCTGGCCGATGCTGGCCGCATTCAGGAGGCCGACGTGCACACTTTCAACAAGAAACGCAAGGCCCAAGGCGAACTGCCCGTTGAACCTATCTACACCGAAAAAGAGGCACAGGAGTGCATGAGCTGTTTCATCAGCGTGCCCTATCATAAACCCTTCAATATCGAAGGCGAGGTGATTGTTGAGTTCTTCGATGCCGGACATATCCTTGGCAGCAGCTGCATCTATTTGGAGATTAAGGATGGTCGCCGCACCATCAAGCTGGGTTTCACCGGCGACATCGGCCGTTATGACAAGCATATCCTTCGCGACCCAGAGCCTTTTCCCCAAGTGGACTACCTGATTATGGAGTCGACCTATGGCGACCGTTTGCACACTTCTATCGCCAATGCCGAACAGGAGCTGTTGATGGCCGTGTTGGACACCTGCACCAAGAAAAAAGGCAAGCTCATCATCCCCTCCTTCGCCATCGGCCGTGCCCAGGAAATCATCTATGCCCTCGATCGCCTCTCCACTGCCAAACTGCTGCCCGATGTGGATGTCTTTGTGGACAGCCCGCTGAGCATCTCCGCCACCAACATCTTGCGGCTGCACCAGGAGTGCTTCGGGGCTCCCATTTTGGAATACATGAAGCAGGATGCCGACCCCTTCGGCTTCGACCGTCTGCAGTATATCCAGTCCGTTGAGGCCTCCAAGGCTCTGAACGTGAGACATAAACCCTGTGTCATTATTTCTGCCTCGGGCATGATGGAGGCTGGCCGCGTCAAGCACCATATTGCCAACCATATCGAGGACCCCACTACCACTATCCTTTGTGTGGGTTACTGCGAGCCTAAAACCTTGGGCGCTAAGATTATGAGGGGCGATAAGGAGGTTTCTATTTTCGGACACCTCTTCAAGGTGCGGGCCGAGCTGCGCCGTATCGAATCCCTTTCCGGACATGGCGACTACAGCGAGATGATCAATTACATCGGCTGCCAAGAAAAAAAGAAACTCAAGAAACTCTTCCTGGTCCACGGCGAAGAGCAGACACAGTTCAATTTCCGCGACACCCTTTCTGGTTTGGGTTGGAAGAATATCGAGATTCCCGAATTCCGCCAGGAATACGACCTGTAGCGGTGGATACCATTGAACAAGACAAACAGCACATAAGGTGGCATAAATAAACTATGAGTAATCAGAATAATCAGAATGGTATGAATAATCTGAGTAGTCAGAATAGTCAGAGTAATCAGAATAATCAGAGTAATCAGAATAATCCGAGTAATCCGAGTATTCAGAATAATCAGAATAATCCGAGTAATCAGAAAACTCAGAGTAATCAGAGTAATCAGAGTACTCCGACTTCTTCGAGTTCTCCGACTAATCAGCCTCCTTCAGCTGCCCCCGTCACTTTTCTCCCCAAGCATGGGCATTATCGCAACTTGAGGGTGTATAAGGTCACCGAGATCATCTACGACATCACATATTATTTCACACAGCAGTATCTGAGTCATGGCGACCGCACTGTGGATCAGATGGTGCAGGCTGCTCGCAGCGGCAAACAAAATATTGCCGAGGGCAACCAAGCCGCTGCTACTTCTTCAGAGACCGAAATCAAGCTCACCAATGTGGCCATAGCCAGTTTGGAGGAGTTGTTGGTCGACTATGAGGACTATCTGCGAGTGCGTGGCTTCGGCCAGTGGGATACGCATCATCCTCGTTATGAGAAGATGCGGCGTTACGCCCGAAGTGAACAGATTAAGACAGACTATACCCTGACTATGCAACGCATGAACGATGAGGAATTGGCCAATTTTGCCATCACCCTCATCCACCAAGCCATCTATTTGCTCCACCGGTTGCTGGTGACGATGCAGAACCGTTTTGTTTCGGAAGGTGGCATTAAGGAACAGATGTATCGTAGTCGGGTAGACTATCGCAACGGCCATCGTGAGTAAAAACGTCCGTGCAGCCATTGGATAGCGTTATTAATCAGTAAGTGAGGGGTCGCATTATTATGATTGACAGTGCTGCACGATTTTTTTTGTACGATTGGGGAAAAAGTTGTATCTTTGCAAAACTTTTTAAGCAATTCACAATAAGGATTATTCCGTTGTGAAAACTAATCAGGGGGCGGAAGACTTGTTCTTCCGTCGCCTTTATATAGATGGTATCAACGTCGTTGTGAATTGCTTGAAAAGGAAACACGATAGTAGCTCTTTGACATTTTTGCAGTCTAATAGTAGGAGGGTCGCCGATATTTCATGGGCAGGATTGTGCCGTCAAGGATGGCATCGTCGAGTATCACGCCTTCTGTGCTGGCACTGGAAAGGTCGGCATCGGTCAGATCGGCACCAGTGAGGTCGGCCCATTCGAGGTCGGCCCATTCGAGGTCGGCACCACGTAGGTCGGCTTCGTGGAGGTCTTCTCCAACAAGCACTGCCTCGTAGAGCTCTTCTCCCTCGGGGAGGGTGAGGATGACTTCGCCGTGTATGTTCTTGATCTGGACCATCTCGTTTTATTTTTCGATGCAAAGGTACGCATTTTTTTGTGGATAGTGGCAAATTTATTTTATAAATGATTTGGGAATAGAGGGTATATAGGGAATAGACAGTATAGAGAAGGTGGCTGTGGGGATTTTTTTTGATGCCCATGAAGGTGTTGAGGTATTTGTCGGCGTGGTGCTCGTTGTGAATTGCTTAAAAAGGAAACACGATAGTAGCTCTTTGACATTTAGATTGGAAGACTCTGAAACTTCCTTAGAGTTGTGAATTGCTTAAAAAGGAAACACGATAGTAGCTCTTTGACATTTTCAATAAAAACATCTATAAATTGTTACCGTTGTGAATTGCTTAAAAAGGAAACACGATAGTAGCTCTTTGACATTCGAAGCCGCCTACAACGAAGCCGCCGCCCGTTGTGAATTGCTTAAAAAGGAAACACGATAGTAGCTCTTTGACATTATCGGTGGACCAAATACAACGTGGTTGTGCGTTGTGAATTGCTTAAAAAGGAAACACGATAGTAGCTCTTTGACATTACTCGAAAGAGAGGCTGAAAGGATAGCTAGTTGTGAATTGCTTAAAAAGGAAACACGATAGTAGCTCTTTGACATTTGTCTTGATATGTGGCACATTAGACGTTTCGTTGTGAATTGCTTAAAAAGGAAACACGATAGTAGCTCTTTGACATTTTTCTTGTCGATTTCTAACATGTCGTTCTGTTGTGAATTGCTTAAAAAGGAAACACGATAGTAGCTCTTTGACATTCTCCTTTATGAGTTGTGATAAAGTCATTAGTTGTGAATTGCTTAAAAAGGAAACACGATAGTAGCTCTTTGACATTCGACCAAACTAAACGTGTTGACTTGCTCCGTTGTGAATTGCTTAAAAAGGAAACACGATAGTAGCTCTTTGACATTGTACCAAGGATTATAAAGTGTCCCTAGTATGTTGTGAATTGCTTAAAAAGGAAACACGATAGTAGCTCTTTGACATTTCGAGCGCGGCAACCTGCCCCACAACGTCCGTTGTGAATTGCTTAAAAAGGAAACACGATAGTAGCTCTTTGACATTCTAAATCTAATGCCCCGATTATTGCACCCGTTGTGAATTGCTTAAAAAGGAAACACGATAGTAGCTCTTTGACATTCTGAACAGCCCTGTTGACACGGATGGCGGAGTTGTGAATTGCTTAAAAAGGAAACACGATAGTAGCTCTTTGACATTTGGCACCGGCATCATCACCTCCGCCACCAGTTGTGAATTGCTTAAAAAGGAAACACGATAGTAGCTCTTTGACATTCTTCGACAACCAAATCCTCACCGAAGTCATGTTGTGAATTGCTTAAAAAGGAAACACGATAGTAGCTCTTTGACATTTTTGATTTTTAAGAATGGGGGCAAAGCCCGTTGTGAATTGCTTAAAAAGGAAACACGATAGTAGCTCTTTGACATTGAAAACTGTATAGGATTGAAAGAGAGAGTTGTTGTGAATTGCTTAAAAAGGAAACACGATAGTAGCTCTTTGACATTAGCCCAATCCAATAATCTAGATTGAGGGATGTTGTGAATTGCTTAAAAAGGAAACACGATAGTAGCTCTTTGACATTTTTGTCAGTATTTTTTCAAATTCAACCCACGTTGTGAATTGCTTAAAAAGGAAACACGATAGTAGCTCTTTGACATTTGCTTGCACGGAGCGTCCCATCCTTGCCCAGTTGTGAATTGCTTAAAAAGGAAACACGATAGTAGCTCTTTGACATTCCCAAACGTGTGGATAGGCACGACCGTGGAGTTGTGAATTGCTTAAAAAGGAAACACGATAGTAGCTCTTTGACATTCTAAGAATCTACGATAATATAATAAAGCGGGTTGTGAATTGCTTAAAAAGGAAACACGATAGTAGCTCTTTGACATTTTGATAATCATATACAGGCTGAGGACTTATGTTGTGAATTGCTTAAAAAGGAAACACGATAGTAGCTCTTTGACATTACACCTTTATCGCCATATTGCGCACCTTTAGTTGTGAATTGCTTAAAAAGGAAACACGATAGTAGCTCTTTGACATTAACAAGGCGATAGACCGCCTCAAGCACGTGTTGTGAATTGCTTAAAAAGGAAACACGATAGTAGCTCTTTGACATTGAGAGGTCTGTAGAGGAGCAACTTGTTTCAGTTGTGAATTGCTTAAAAAGGAAACACGATAGTAGCTCTTTGACATTCTATGAATATGTTGATGGTACTGGTAACCTGTTGTGAATTGCTTAAAAAGGAAACACGATAGTAGCTCTTTGACATTAACATGGAACAACAACAACAACAAACCCCCGTTGTGAATTGCTTAAAAAGGAAACACGATAGTAGCTCTTTGACATTGCCGGACGAGAGTGACAAGGACACGCCCCAGTTGTGAATTGCTTAAAAAGGAAACACGATAGTAGCTCTTTGACATTGAGGCTGGGGAACGCGGTTAATCTTGTCAAGTTGTGAATTGCTTAAAAAGGAAACACGATAGTAGCTCTTTGACATTAAACAATTTGCGCAGATTAAGAAATCTGTAGTTGTGAATTGCTTAAAAAGGAAACACGATAGTAGCTCTTTGACATTCGACGAGAAGGCATTCAAGGCCGCCAACCCGTTGTGAATTGCTTAAAAAGGAAACACGATAGTAGCTCTTTGACATTAGACCTCGGCTGCAGCTGCCCGCAACATTCGTTGTGAATTGCTTAAAAAGGAAACACGATAGTAGCTCTTTGACATTACGATGTCTATAACAATATGAGGTACAGTGTTTAGAAAGGTGTTAAAGGCTAAAAAAATCCCGCCAGTGATGGCGGGATTTTTTGTTTTATGAGGTGCTTTTTTTATTCCTAGGGGATTAGAAAAGTTCTAGTTGTTGGCCAGGGGCGTTGGGTTGGATTTCTTTCTTGCAGATGTACAGTTCGATGTCGGCAAATTGGCGGTCGGTGATGGTAAGGCAGCCTACTTGTCCGTATTGAGGTAGCAGGGCGCGGACACGTCGGAGGTGCACGTCGGCATTTTCGCGGCTGGCGCAGTGGCGTACATAGATGGAGAATTGGAACATGGTGAAACCGTCGGCAAGTAGATTCTTGCGGAAGTCAGCCGCGGCCTTGCGTTCTTTCTTGGTGTCGGTGGGCAAGTCGAAGAATACTAGCAGCCACATGATGCGGTACTCGGAGAAACGGTCCATTACATTTCGGGATAGGTGAGCCGGCGACTTTCGCCTGAGAAACAGCGGGCTAGAGAGGCGGTGGTTTGGCTGGCAGCTACCATGAGAGGGCTGCGCTGTCCGCCTATGCGCACTTCGAGGGTGGGGACTGTGAGAAGGCAACGTTTGAGGTCGGTGATGAGGTCTAGTGTGTCGGGGAATTGCTGCATGGTTTGCACTACCAGGAGGTCAACATAAGGGCGGTAGGGTTCCATGATGTCGTCGGCAAGGCAGTAGGCATTGTAGCGGTTGTGATGGTGGATGCCTAGGGTGGGGAGCAGGCCGCTGCTGACCAGGGCACGGGCGATGACGGCGCGAAGGATGGCGTAGGCGTAGTTGAAGAGGTTGTTGGGGTAGATGCCATCGCGCCCACGGGTGAAATCTTCGATGGTGGGGAGCAGCTGGCTCCAGTAGAAGGCGGCGGCACGTCCTTCGAGATTGGTGCTGTCGCCGGATCGGACCTCTGCAGCCCATTGTTGCATATTGCCTGTTTCGATGTGGTGGAGTTGTCGCAAAAGGGCGGCTTGGTTGAGTATTTTCTGTTGGACGGTTTGTTGCCACAGCTGTTTGCGCAAGGGAAGGGAAGCGTTGAGTTGGTCTTGGAAGCGTTCGCTCTGCACGGTGTGCCCTTCGAGCGGCAGCAGGAGGCCTACGGGCATGTGACGGTCGTTGCAGGTGATGACGGAAGCATTGTTGTCGATCAGGGCTGAGAGTAGCCCATGGGTGATGGTGATTTGCTGGCAGTCTAGCAGGACTACGCCGATGTCCTCAATGGGGACGGTGGCTGTCCGTTCGGGTTGGTCGCCGACCTGCTCTATGCGGGCGACAAGCTGCCTGTTCTTCATGGAAAGATAGGCAGGGTTGGAGAAACAGAGGGTGCGTTTGATCATGGCTATCCTATTTTGGTGATGTTCCCTAGGCGGTCGACTTGTATGGGAATGCAGACTTCTTTTATCATTTCCCCGGTGAGGGCTCGTTCCATTTTGTTTTGGGCTTCAAACTCTATTTTCGGAAGGACAACTGTGGCCACGGTGTAGGGAAGAAAAAGACATTGTTTGCCAGTGCAAGAAACCATCTTGTATATTCTTTGCACGTTGATGTTGTTGATACCATTTTGCTGTTCTTCTTCGGTGGGGACATATACGAGGTCACCTGGGGAAAGCACATAGCGTATGTTGGCATCAGGTGGTATGAGCTGAAGGTCGTTGGCTTTAAGCCTATCGACAAGGTGTTTTTTCCAGTCTTTTTCGTATTGTTTTTGAAGTTCGATGATGTTGTTGAGCGATACGGTGACGTATCCGCGTGTGCCTTTTGCGTCGGTGTAGATGACAAAGAAGAGGTTGGTGCCTTTGGCAGCTTCGACAAATTTGGTTTTCTTCTGTCCTTTGTCGCCGATACTATATTTGTTGGCTTGTTCGTAGACGCGTACTTTCTTGATGGGCAGGTGGGGATGGTCGTTGTTGAGAGCTTGGATATTACTATTCATGCGTTCGAGTCCATCTGCCGAGAAGGCTTCGCCAGGGTTGTTGCCCTCGTTTAGTAGGTGCGCATTGAGTATTGAGCGGATGCCGCTGTCGGTAATGCTGTCGATGACTTTGCGGGCATCCGGCGGGGTGGACACTTTTTCGAACAATGCAAGCAAGTCTTTGCGCGTGGCGAAGTAGCGGTCGGAGGTGTCTTTGGTGTAGTAGTAGACTTCTATCTTGCCATCGGCAGCCTCGCTCCAGATGTCCTTGTGCTTGTTGAGGTATTCGATAATCTGTTTGTCGGTGTAGTGTAAGGCTTTCTGCTCTTTTATTTTTGCTTTCAACTCGCGGTCGACGATGCTGTTGGGGTCTTTCAGGGCTTCTTTGGTGCGTACTTTCTTTGTTAGCTGTAGGTTGACTTCGCCAAAGACGGTCTCTTTGTGTAGGGGTTTGCGGATGGCCCAGTTGTCGCCCTTGGTTTGTTTGACGGTGATGTGTTTGCCGTCTTGTATGATGGTGTAGCGGTTGGAGGTTTTGTTGATGACTCTTAGATTCTGCTTGAAGCTGACGACGATGCTTTGTAGGGCCTGGTAAGCATCCTGTGTGAAGGAGGGCCAAGGCTTGTAGAAGAGGGTGAAACGTTCGTGTTTGTTGCCTTGTGGGTCTTGGTAGTATTCGGTCTGGCGGAGTGTGTGCTGGAGGTCGTAGCGTTTGTTGCTCTTAGCCGCTTCGTTGCTCAAGAGGTTGACATGGTTGCGGGTAGTGCAGGCTATGACGATGGCATCCATGGCGTGATGGCGGTGGTCGATGCGCTTTTTGTTGAAGCCGGGACGCAAATCGACAGGCACGGAGGGTATGGTGTGGCCGTTCGGGGTGGTGTCGGTGTAGTCTGAGGTGTCGGTTATTATGTTCAATCTTTCGAAACGAGGGAGGATGATGCGGTTCCACACGTCGTCGAGGCCCCAGTCGTGTTTGAGCCGGTCGGTGACGGCCCCGTTGCAGGCTATGACGTTCTTGGAGGTGGCGGCGTTTCCCACGTTGCCCTCCTCGTCTTCGGTACGGACGATGTTGGAGAGCAACTGCATCATGAGGCGGCTGATGTAGCGGCTGTCGTTCATCTGGCGGGAGGTGAAGTCTTCGGGAATCTCGTCCAGCATGAGGTTGCGCATTTTCTTAGGATTGCTGGCAAAGGTGGTCTTGATGTGCTTCTCGTATTGGTCAGCAGTGAATATTTTTACGGTGCCGCCCAGGTTGAGGGGCACCTCTTCGCCCGCATGGTGGACAATGAATTCGTGGCCGAGTTCGCGGTCTTTGAGTTGGTTGACTTCGGATTCGCAGATGACCTTGTTGGAGTACGAGTCGTCGAACCAACGGCTTTGAGGAATGATGTGTTCGATTTGGTAGGCCGTGGTGAAGAGTTTGGATAGGGGAATGGGTTTGCCTGTGTAGGGCGAGATATATTTCTGGTCCAACCAAAGCTTGTAGCGTATGACTTCGGCATGGGTGGGCTTGTTCTTTGGGGAGGTGAATCTTTTTTGAATGTCTTGGATGTCATCGGGTATTTCGATGCCACTTTGGAAGACCCCCTCCTCGTATATTTTCAGTTTTTCTTGTTGGGAGGGAGACTGTGGTCGGACATCGTCGACCTGGAAGTCGGGGTTCAGCAGTTCGAGTAGTAATAGTCTGATGCGCTGGTTGGTGTTCTCGCCTTCGGTGATGATCTTTGTCAGCCGTTCTCTTTCGGCTTTGGTCTTCTTCAGCTCACGTCCTAGCTCGATATGGATTTCGTCGGGGTGGCCTACTTGACGCCAGATGTCGCGGACCACGCGCAGGCACTCGGTTACTATTTGTTCGACAACGGGATTGTTCAGTGAGTTGTGTCGGAATTGGTCGAGGAAGATGTCTATATCTTCGGGCTTGTTCCATTTGGCGGTGTCGATGGCTTCGGAGTGCCGGTTGTAGACAAGGTAGCAGGCCTGCCAGGTGCCAAGGCCTTGGCATTGGGCGATGTCGTGGAGGTGCGAGAATTTGTCGCGGACAAAGGGGGTGAGGGTGGGGTCGCTCTCTCCTGTGATGATGTGCTCGATGCGGCTGAGGGTGTCCTTGTCTATGGCCGATGGGTTCCAGTACTTTCCTCTTCTCATAAGCGGGAGGAGACGGCTGATGGCTTTGGCCGAATAGGCTCCGTATTCTTTCTCTTTGTAGACAGTCAGGGAATCGAATGCCTGTGCGAATGAATCGGTCAGTCTGTCGTCCCACCCTTGGTGTTTGGCAAAGGTGAGGAGGGCTGTGCGGTACTGCGTCGAGTCGTCGACAGAATAAAGAATATGCCAGAGGTGTTCTTCCTTCTCGGGGGTTAGAAATGTGTTGGGAATATTGGCCTTGCGTAGCCCTTCAAGCAAGATGGCGCGGGTTTCGCCCACAGGGTAGTCTTTGTCCTGTACGTAGTTCCAATGGTATTTAGGTGCATCGTTCTTGGGGATTTTGAGGTAGCGGAAGAGGCCTTTCTGGTCGATGCTTTTAATGGAGGATAGGAAGTCGAAAAGGTTGGCGTAGGCTTCGTGGTCGGGTAAGAAGGTTGGGGTTACGTCGTTGTAACTCTCGAAGATATGCAGGTTGGATATGAATTGCCAGATGCGGAATTCCTGGAAGAGCGGATGGGACTTGGCAATGCATTTGATGGGTTTGTCATGACGTGTTTCGAATGGGCAGTTGTCGATTAAGGATCTTTTGCTTTTGAGCGGTCGCTGGTAGAAGAGGGTGTCGTCGGCAAGAAGGTATGTGAAGTCGCGATTGGCAATACTGTTGCGGTAAGCCTCGTTGTTGGGGTATAGCTCTTCGAGACAGCGGAGGTAGAGCTCATGGTCGTTGAGTTCGGGAATGTATTTCTTCTGCTGGTCGAGAATGCTGCGCAGCTCGCTCAGGTATAGCTTACGGTCGACTGTCTGCACATGTCCGCCGATGATTTTCCGGTCGTGGTGGTGCAGTAAGCTCTGGTAGATGTAGGCCCCAATGGTGAGGCCGCTCTGCTCGATGTCATGCTCGGTCTTGATCTTGCGCAGACCCCAGTCGTCACCTTGTGGGGATCTTAGTTTGGGTTGGTCGCTTTTGCGGTTGCCGTCTTTGTCGAGTTGGAAGGTGGCGATGAAACTTTTGGTCTTGCCCTCCCAGTCGGGTTTGACGAGAGAAAGACATTTGTATACCCATCCGTTTTCGAGTGTGATGTTATACCATGACCTACCGCCTTTGCGTGGCTCGTAGGTGTCTTCAACCTTTATCACTTGGAGCTCGTGGTATGACTTTTCTTCATTCTTCTCTTTCGAGTCGTCCAAGCCCTCGTCGGCTTTGCCACGAAGTTGGTGGTAGCCGCGTTTTTGGTTGAACTGCAAGAGGATCCAAGCGAGTTCTTGTTGGCTGATGGGTTGGGTTAGGGCTTTTTGGCGTAGGTAGTAGATGGTCCAGTCGTAGGGTATTTTGGTGTCTACGCCTGCTCGGTGGAAGTCGGCCACCATCTCTTCAAAAGCCGCCTTGAAGAGAAATTCCATTTGTCCATCGGGACCTTCTCGCCAGGCCAGTTTCAACTCTTTGTCTTCGGGGAGTTTGCCGTAGCGCGATAGCTGAGAGGAGAAATGTTCGGGTAAGAATCCCATTATGCGTAGCACTCGGATGAGTCTTTCTCGGCGCAGTAAAAAACGCTCGTGAAGCCGACGCATACCACGAGACTGTGTTCTTTCTGCGGTGAAAGATACGGAATTACCCTTTTCGAAATCGCCGAGGCGACCCGCTTCCATAGGGATGATGCGGGAGCCTGCTGAGACTATTTGCTTGATTTCGTCGTCTATAACAGCCCATCCAATGCTGTTGGTTCCTAGATCGAGGCCGAGTATTTTTGCCATAGAATTATTGTGATTTTTGAAAGTGCAAAGTTACGAATAATCATCAAGAAATGCAAATTCTTTTCTAGGTTTTAACATTTTGAGATCTTCTGCGTGTGTCTGTCCTGGTTCGTTTGGTCGAGGGGGCGGGGGCTATGGTTGCATAAATCATTCGAGAAAAATGTGGATATTCGGAAAAAATGTCGTATCTTTGCAGGTCAAAAAAAAGTTGTTATGGTAACATTCATTATAGCTATTGTATTGTTGCTCTTGGGCTATTTCGTATACTCCAAGTTCATTGAACGTGTGATTGAGGTGGATCCGAAGCGGATAACTCCGGCAGTGAGCCACCCCGATGGTGTGGACTATGTGCCCATGAAGCCGTGGCGTATTTATCTCATTCAGTTCCTTAACATTGCCGGCGTTGGCCCTATCTGCGGTGCCATCATGGGTGCGCAGTTCGGCACGGCCTCTTTCTTGTGGATTGTCTTCGGCAGTATCTTCGCCGGGGCCGTTCATGATTTCATCGCAGGTTTTATTTCCATCCGCATGGATGGAGCCTCGCTGCCGGAGATACATGGTAAGTATCTGGGCAACGGCATGAAGCAGGTGATGCGTGCCTTCACCGTGTTGTTGATGATACTGGTGGGAGCTGTGTTTGTCAACACTCCCGCCGTGCTGCTCAATAACAACTTCACCCCCGACTGGAATATCTTCATTTGGGTGGGTCTTATTTTTGCCTACTATCTGATTGCCACCTTGCTACCTATCGATAAGCTGATAGGAAAAATCTATCCCGTCTTTGGGTTCCTGCTGCTTGCCATGGCCGTGGCCATTGTGGTGGCCTTCGTGGTAAAGCAGCCCCATATCCCCGAGATATGGGAGGGTCTGCAGAACCGACATCCCAATGCGGCACACAATCCCATCTTCCCCATGATGTTCATCAGCATCGCCTGTGGAGCCATCAGTGGGTTCCATGCCACCCAGTCGCCCCTCATGGCCCGCTGCATGACCAATGAGAAACAGGCGCGGCCCATTTTCTATGGTGCCATGATCACCGAGGGTGTGGTGGCTCTTATTTGGGCTGCTGCCGCCACGGTGTTCTACCACGACCCCATCCTGGCAGCCAAGACCATCAGTCCCGAAGGACAGCCCCTTGGCGGCAATGCCATGGTGGGCGTGATAGCCAACGAATGGTTCACCCCCCTGATTGCCACTATTTGTATTCTGGGTGTCATTAGTGCTGCCATCACCAGCGGCGATACTGCCCTACGTTCGGCCCGACTGATAGTGGCCGACTTCATGCATGTGGACCAGAAACCCATACCGAAGCGGCTGTTGGTGGCTTTGCCCATCTTCCTATTGGCCGCGGGGTTGCTGGTTTTCTCGTTGGCCGACCCTTCGGGGTTCGACTTCATCTGGCGCTATTTTGCATGGAGCAACCAGGTGTTGGCCACGGTAACGTTGTGGACCATTGCCGTTTTCCTGTGCATGAAGAAGAAGCCATACATTATTGCCCTTATCCCAGCGGTCTTCATGACCATGGTTACCACCAGTTTCCTCTTTGTGGCCGAAAAAGAAGGCCTCGGTGGCGTATTGCCTCGCGGGTTAGGCTACACCTTGGGCGCTGTGGTCACCTTGGTGGTGACGGCTGTATTCGTCCGATTTGCAACGCGTAATAGGGCCTCGAAAGAATAACATTGCGGCTGGTTCCACTTTTGTGCTCCGTACTGCTTTGTCGTGAGGGAGGAGGCCTCGGTTTTGCTGGCTGGCCTATTCGAAAGTGCCTAATAACGTACCAAGGGCTAACGGCAAGAATGCCTTGGTTGTTGACCCTGGGCAGGGGCTGTTCGATAGAAAAGCCTGCCGCGATACAATTTTTTTATTAATCGTCCGTTACTATTAAAGAAAAAGTTGTATCTTTGCAATATGCTTTTTAATGAATAATTAAGTGTAACATGAAGAAATATATCGTTTTATCGTTGGTCTTGCTGGCCGCGGGAATGGCTTATGCAGGTAATGGACCCCGCAAATCCTCTCGTCAGGAGATGGGCATCAACGGCAATGCCGTCTATGTGATTGAGTACACCTATGACATCCATGGCGGTCGCAATGGCGGTCGTCAGCTTATATGCATCGACTCCATCACTTTTGACAAGCGCGGTAATTTTCAGGACAAATACCGCACCAAAGGTGGCGAGTACACATGGTATTCCTATTACTTCGATGTCCATGGATATGCCCTGGGTTGGAATGAGTACAACCGTGCCAAGCAGCTCATAGGCCGCACGGCTTATCTCAACGACAAGAATGGCAACCGCATCGAGCGTACCGTCTTTATGGGCGACCATATGACCAAGAAGGAGACTTCGCGCTATGAGAACAACCGTCTGGTGGAAGAGCAGAGTTTTGCTCCCGACGGCACCATGACCGAGAAACGTGTCTACAAATATGATGCCACCGGCAACAACACCGAGATGGAGTTCTACGATCGCGACGGCGAATTGATGCAGCGCTATCTCTATAAGTATGACAGCCACGGCAACCGCATCGAATGGCGTTTTTATGATGCCGACGATTTCTTGGTGGCCCTGACGACCTACTATTATGACGACCACGACAACCTCATCGAACTCTCTTCGTTCAACTACGACGAGCACCTCAACTGGAAACATAGTTATGTGTTTGAGTATGACGAGGATGACAACTGGGTTCGCCAGACCATCTATCGCAACAATGTGGCCTATCAGGTCATTGAGCGTGAGATAGCCTTCCCTGTTTATTGATTGTCATAATTCTTTGAAGGGTGATGCAGTATAATGTCGGCCACACCAAGGTTTCCGATCAGACGGAAGGCGTTGGTTTGGCCGATGGATTTTAAACAAAGAGAGGCAAGAGCCCATCGGTAAGAGAATTGCAGTACCCAGATGAGAGAGGGTGTTGTTAGAGACGAGACGAATTTAATATAAACCACATAAAATTGCTGTTACTATGAAGAAATCAAGTTTTGTTTACGGAGTTACCATTTTCGGCATCTGTATGATCATAGCTGTATGGTTGGGCGGAAAATGGTTCAATCAGGCCCGTGGCCATTCCAAGAC
Organism: uncultured Bacteroidales bacterium; assembly: GCA_947168515.1. Taxonomy (GTDB): domain Bacteria; phylum Bacteroidota; class Bacteroidia; order Bacteroidales; family P3; genus Colimorpha. Next base: position 24,429 of record CAMVMF010000022.1, on the reverse strand, counting down.
CGTTTCGGTAGTGGGCATGGCGCAGCGTGACTTCACTTCCGACCTTATTGTGTGGAACCTCTCATACAATGTGCTAGACATGGACATGAAAGAGGGATACACCCAACTAAAAGATATAAATAATACTGTGCATGAGTATCTTAAAGGCAAAGGGCTTTCCGATACCGAAGTTGATTTCAAGGCAATAGAGACCAACAAGGAAACGGAGTATCATTGGGATAATAATGCCAACAGGAGCTATTATACCTTTAGTGGCTATCGTCTCACCCAGTACGTGCGCATAGAAAGCAACGATGTTGACAAGGTGGAAAAGATTTCGCGTGAAATCACCGAACTCCTTGACAAGGGCATTAACCTCGACGACAACAGCCTTTCCTATTACTACACCAAACTCTCTGACCTGAAAATTGAGATGTTGGCAGAGGCTACGGACAATGCCAAGCAGCGTGCCCAGACCATTGCCAAGAGTGCCGGTTCGCGCTTGGGTGGGCTCCAGACCGCCAATATGGGTGTATTCCAGATTACGGCACCTAACTCTGCTGACGAGGACTACTCTTGGGGCGGCACCTTCAACACCTCATCGAAGAAAAAACGCGCCAGCATCAATATGCGTTTGACCTATAATGTAAAGTAGTACGTATCATACATAATGTAATAGAAAAGACGTGAATGCATCGGAATCACGTCTTTTTTTATTTAGTAGCATGAAGAAGTTATTATTACTGTTGTTTTTTCCGGCACTGCTGTTGTCGAATGGGACCGAGGCCCAGGGCTTCCCGGTTTATAAAGACGACATTGTGATTGTTTATGAAAATGATGTCCATGGCGCAATAAACGGGTACCCCGTGATAGCAGCGGTGCGCGACTCGCTGCGGCGTTTGAGTCCCAATACGATACTGGTGTCGTGCGGCGATTTTCTTTCGGGTACCTCTTTGGGGTCTCACTCTCAGGGCGGTTACATCGTGCGAATGATGAACGCCGTAGCTTATGACTATTACACATTAGGCAACCATGAGTTCGACTACGGCGTGCCTATGTTGCAGCAACGGGTTTCTCAGTTGAAGGGGACTCCCTTGTGCTGCAATTTTACAGAGGTTGCTACCGGAACATGCCTGTTTAAACCTTCGCACATCGACACGCTGGGTGGAACGTCTGTGGCTTTTATCGGCATCACAACGCCGGCGGCTGCAACCACCAGCACCCCTACTTTCTTTCAGGATAGTTTGAAGAGATGGCTCTATACTTTCCATGCCGACCACCTGGACTCCCTTTTACAGTCCTGCGTGGATGAGGTAAGGGGCCAAGGGGCAGACTATGTGGTGCTTATATCACACATTGGTGAGGTGGACATGCCTGCCATTGTGACAAAGACCGCAGGCATCGACGTGGTGCTCGACGGACATTCTCATAGCGTTCTGCCACATTCGCTTTTGAGCAATCGCGACGGACAGCCTGTCCTTTGGACTTCAGCGGGTTCAAAGTTCAGGCATATAGGACAGGTGGTCATCAGTCCCTCGCGGGGCGCGATTTTTAGTGACCTCTTGCAGACGGACGAACTTGGTATTTCCTCCCCGAGGGTGGCTGACACGCTGGAGGTCATAAAGAATGAGTATGCATCTGTGGGTAGCCGCATTGTGGGTCGTGCTGAAGCTGAGGTACGGCGGGATTATTCTCAGAAAGATTTTTTGGACAGTCCTTTGGGTAATCTGTGTACGGATGCTTTCCGAGTCCTTTCCGGAGCACAGGTGGGCTTGATGAACCGTGGTGGCATCCGGGCCGATCTGCCAAGCGGCGACATCGCATTCGACGACCTGTATTCCTCCTTCCCGTTTGATAACAAAGTCATGGTGGTGGAGATGAGCGGCCAGTGTCTGTTGGATGCTTTGGAAATGGGGCTACACAGCTGGCCTCGTCTGCTGGGTGCAACACTTCAGGTTTCGGGAATTACCTTTGAAGTCAATCCCGATTTGCCGAACCCTGTGGTCTTAGATGAAAATGGCATCTTCCAACGGGTGGAAGGCCGTCGGCGAGTGAGTAATGTGAAAGTGTGGAACGATGTTTCAAAACGTTATGAGCCGCTTAGACCCAAGAAGCGATACACCGTGTGTGGCTGTGACTATTTCCTATTAAATCATGGCGATGGGCACAACTTCTATGATGTTAAGGTGATTGGCCCCGTCTTGGGCGAGTCGGTAAAAGTGATGGAAGCGTTTGTCCACAAGCATCTTCAAGGCACGATAGGCTCGCGTTATTTCCAGTCGCAGGGGCGTATTCGTGTAAGGTACTAGATTCTTGCAATTGTCTATTAGTTAGTAAATTCCCCATTTTAATTGTTAAAACGTTTGGTGAGTGCTTGCTATATAAGATTTATTTCGTATTTTTGCACTTTATTAAGATAATTATAATAAGATTAAAAACATGAATATCAAATTCCGCCTTATAGTGATGAATTTCCTGGAGTTTGCCGTTTGGGGCGCCTATCTCACCTCCATGGGAGGATTTCTGTATGGGGCTGGTTTGGCAGACAAGATTTGGATTTTCTTTGCCATACAGGGCATTGTCTCCATTTTTATGCCTGCTTTGATGGGCATTGTCGCAGACAAATGGATACAGGCACAAAAGGTGCTGTCGCTTTGCCATGGCATTGCGGGCATCTTTATGATAGGTGCCGGCGTGTATGCTATGATGAATGCGGGCCACCTGCAGTTTGCGCCATTCTTTGCGTTGTACACTGTTAGCGTGGCTTTCTTTATGCCCACTATTGCCATTGCCAATTCTGTGGCATATACGGGACTCGATAAGGCCGGATTGGATTCAGTCAAACATTTTCCGCCTATCCGTGTTTTTGGTACTATCGGTTTCATCTGCTGCATGCTGGCAGTGAATTTCATTTGTAATGGCAAAGGGGTTCAGTTCCAGCATTCTCACGAGCAGTTCCTGCTCTCGGGAGCCCTGAGCGTGGTGCTTAGTCTATATGCACTCACTCTTCCCTCATGTCCCTGCTTGGGCAAAGGCAAACCTTCAAAATCTTTTGCCGAAGCTTCGGGTCTTAGTGCATTCCGACTTTTCAAGGAGCGTAAGTTTGCCATCTTCTTTCTTTTCTCGATGTTTTTGGGTGCCTCCTTGCAGGTGACCAACGGCTACGCCAACACTTTCATCACCCACTTCCAGAATGTGCCAGAATATGCCGATACCTGGGGAGCCCACAACGCCAATGCGCTTATCTCCTTGAGCCAATTGTCAGAAACCCTATGCATACTGCTTATCCCGTTCTTCCTTCGTAAGTTCGGTATCAAGAAAGTGATGCTTATTTCCATGGCGGCATGGGTGTTGCGTTTTGGCCTTTTCGGTGCTGGCGATACAGGAAGCGGTGTCTGGCTGCTTATCCTCAGCTGCATTGTTTATGGCGTTGCCTTCGATTTCTTCAATATCTCGGGCTCGCTATATGTAGAGTACACTACTTCCGACGACATCCGCTCCTCTGCGCAAGGTCTGTTTATGCTCATGACCAATGGCCTGGGGGCCACACTCGGCACATGGGCGGCAGGCAAAGTGGTGAACCATTATGTGGTCTTTAACCCCAATCCCGACTGGAGTTCGGCATGGTATGTCTTTGCCGGTTATGCGCTGGTGGTGGCAGTCCTTTTTGCCCTGTGCTTTAAAGAAGAGAAGTTTCCCGAGACCAACAAAAGATAGTAATCCCGATACCTCAGTCAGCATTCAAAAAGTATTTTTTTTCAGCCAAGGCTAGGCCATTAATACAGAAATAATGTCAATTAATTAATTTATAAACCCTAAAAAACTTGTTTTATGAGTAAAACTATCAAATGCTTTGTGGTTGTCCTTGTCAGCCTGCTGTTTGCTACAACGGCAGAGGCACAGTCGACAACCTCATCCATCGCAGGTCATGTCACCGATGCCAATGGTCCGGTGCAGGATGCCATGGTAACAGCGATTTACACCCCCTCGGGACTCGTGTACCATGCATTCTCTAATCGTGATGGTGCTTTCCGTATCAACGGTGTCGTTGCCGGAGGCCCCTACACCATCAAAGTCGAGATGATGGGTCACAAAACCCTTGTCATCAAGGACATCAAGGCTCCTCTGGCCTCTACGGTTGTCGTAGACCCTGTCCTCAAAATCGAGGCTAACACCCTTGAGGAGGTGGTTATTTCTGCTGAAGGCATCAGCAGCAATATGAACATTGAGAATGCCGGTGCTGGAACCAACATTGGAAACCAGACCATTGCTAAGATTCCCACTACCAGCCGTAGCATGAACGACATCATGAAGCTCACCCCTCAGGCTGCTGTGGTGGGTGGCGGTTTTGCTGCCGGTGGTGGCAACTATCGTGGTTCTTCTGTCACTGTTGATGGTGCCGCTTTCAACAATGCCTTCGGCATTGGTTCCAACCTGCCTGCCGGCGGTAGCCCTATTTCGTTGGATGCTATCGATCAGATTTCCATCAATCTGACTCCTTTCGATGTCCGCCAAAGTGGTTTCCAAGGCAGTGCCATCAACGTTGTTACCAAACAAGGTGGCAATGAATGGCACGGATCTGTCTACAACTACTATACCAGTAGTGCAGTCCGTGGTATCATGGTTGGTAAGGATTCTCTCACCAACAGCGAATCCCTCAACAATGTCATGGGCTTCACGCTGAGTGGCCCCATCATCAAGGACAAGCTCTTCTTCTTCTTGAATGGTGAGTATACCATCGACAACGTTGCCGGCTCCACTCGCCAGGCCCGCGAGAGCGACACCAGCGCATGGGGAGGAAGCACCTCTTACAATCGTCCTACCGTTGCTCAGATGGATGAGATGCGCCAGTTCCTAATCGACAATTATCAATACGACCCTGGTCGTTATCAAGGCTACTCGCTGAGTACTCCTGACTACAAATTGTTGGCCCGTTTGGACTGGAATATCAACTCCAACAACAGATTTAACTTGCGTTTCAGCCACACCCATACCTATGGTTCCAATCAGCCGTCCAGCTCGATGAGTCCCATAGGTGGTACCAATACCAAATTCAATATTGGCGGAGTCCAGTATACTGTTAATCGCAACAGCCAGGGCCGTCAGTCCGACTACTCGCTCTATTACGAATCGGCACGTTATTATCAGGAACAGAACTTCACCTCTTTGGCTGCTGAGTTGAACAGTCGTCTTTTCCAAGGCAAGGCTGCCAACACCCTTCGTGCCACTTGGTCCTATCAGAACGAGCCTCGTAGCCATTTTGGCGATGTTTTCCCCACTGTCGACATTCTTGAACCCTACACCGATGCTGATGGAAACACCCAATATGCATTCCTCACCACTTTTGGCCTTGACCCCTTCACCTACAGCAATCTCCGTCGTGTAAATACCATCAACGTAACCGATGAGATTTCATATATCACTGGTCGTCATAATATCACTGCCGGTGCTCAGTTTGAGTTCAATCGTGCCGTTAACGGCTTTATGCAAGGCGGTGCTGGTTGGTACATCTTCGACTCCTGGGAATCCTTTGCCAATCGTGCCAATCCTCTTTCGTTCATGATTACCCACGCCAATCTTGACAATCCCACGCAAACTGTCTATCCCACCTACGACCAGATGCAGGCCTCTATTTACGGACAGGATGAAATAGAGTTCAGCAAATATTTCAAGATGACTGCCGGTCTCCGCATCGAGGTTCCTATCATTTCATTCCCCAACAACAATCTGAACAAAGATTTTGCTTCCGTTGCAGCTGCCAATCCTGAAAGCTCCTTTGCCGGTCTCAGCACGGACGACCTCCCCAGCACCACGGTCAATTTCTCACCCCGTTTGGGCTTCAACTGGGATGTTACCAAGGATCGCAAAGTAGTTGTTCGTGGCGGTACGGGTCTCTTCACCGGACGTATTCCTAGTGTTTGGTTGGTTAGTGCTGCCGGCAACGCCAATGTATTGCAGTACCAGTATATTGCCAACCTCAACACGGGCAATCCCGTTGTTCCTTTCAATGCTAACCGCACCGATATTATCCACAGCATCTATAGCAATGGTGCTTTCACTCAGCAAGACCTGCCCGCTCCAACCAGTACCACCATTTTGGCTAAGGACCTCCGCATGCCTACTAGCTGGAAGACCTCCGCTGCCGTCGATGTGAAACTGCCTCTTGGCATTAAAGGTACCCTCGAAGGTCTTTATTCTTACAACTACAACGAAGTCGTTGCCACTACTTTAGGCTATAAATTGGGTGACTCTATCCAGCTTCCTGGTGAACCCGAAAAACGTGCCACCTATACCTCCGAAGGCGTTAAAAACGCTACTGGTGGTACTATGAGTGGATACTATCTGCACAACGCCAAAGACCTTCATGGTCAGTACTGGTCTGTCACTGCTCAGTTGGAGAAGAACTTCGCTTTCGGTCTCGACCTGATGGCTGCATACACTCACAGCTTCAGCCTCTCTGCTACTGATGGTGCTGGCGACCAGGTTTACAACATCGCTCAGATTAGCCGCGTGAATGGCGACAACAGCCCCGAACTTGGCTATTCCTACTATGTTACCCCCAACCGTCTGATTGCCAATGCTAGCTACACCATCTTCGAAGGTCCCCGCACCGCTACCAAGCTGGGTCTCTTCTATGAGGGTTCCAATATTTGCTATGTGGGTACCTACAACCAGGCCCGTTATTCTTATTTGATGAGTACGGACGAGAATACGGGTATCAGCACCAGCCAGCTTGTATATATCCCCACCGCTGATGAGTTGGCCGCCATGCCTTTCAGCAGCACCGAGAACCGCGACGCTTACGAGGCCTTTATTGCCAACGATCCTTATCTGAGTGCTCATCGTGGCGAGTACAGCAAACGTAATGGCACTGTGGCTCCCTGGCTCAACCGCGTCAATTTCAAGGTTTCTCAGGAGTTTTACTTCAATGTGGCCGGTCGTCAGACCACTCTTGATGTAGGTGCCGATGTCAACAACCTCCTCAATCTCTTCAACAGCAGCTGGGGCAACTATCAGCAGCTAAAGAGCGAGTCCATCCTTACCTATAAGAATGGTGTGTACAACTTTACCGAGCCCGAATGGAATAGTTACAACAGCTTCTACTCCACTTGGAGCTTGCTGCTGCACGTCCGCTACAGTTTCTAAGACAACTCATTCCCTGTTCTGAAGTCAGGAATTTGATTAACACCTTATGTTCAACCCAGGCGGCCGCAGGCCGCCTGGGTCTTTTCTTTCCATTGCTTTATTGAGTTGAAATTGACGACCAGTGTAATGTGTGGTGACGACTACTATTCTTTGGCGTATAGGTCTAAATTAATTGTTTCCATATCTTTGTGGTGTCGCGTTGCTAGTATTTCATTCCGAATGCACCGATGCAGCCCTGCAAAACCCTGTTTTCAACCCAAATCGGTCGTTAGGATTTGTGTCATATTAGTATTTGTTGCGAGCAGATTGGTCACCTTGCTGGCGAAGGCGTAGCGGGCTACGACGAGACAGGAATGTGAACAAGATGCCGAAAGAAATACTGAGATGTAAAAAACAGACCTAAAAAAGTGAAATAGATTGGAATGTCGGCCTAATGACCGATTGGGGATCTATTGCTCATGATTCCTTATTGTATACGTTTTAACTCATATAGGAATAAAGATTTCGCAGACTCAACAAAATCTTCGAGGTTCTCATTCTTAATATTGTAGAGAAGAATTTGAGAATATTTTCCTTTGATAGCCATAGTAGTTCTACCCTCTTGCGTTTTGGGTGTCCTATCAAAAAGTTGAGTTAATATATCACTGGGTTTCTCGTTGAGTGGTATCCAACCTCCCACATGTTCTATAAATGCCGACAGGTCTTCTTCTGAAAGGATTGAATCAAAATCAAAAAGGTGCTCAATATGATTGTTCATATCTATTAGTATAACCATGAATTGATCATCAACAAATCCATAAGTATAGAATGTAACCTCATTTTCTTTACCTCCTTCAGAGAAGTACGTATCATACGGGAAACAAATAGATATTATCGGACCATTGTCATTCATTGGACGGACATCAAGGCCTATTAAAACACAGCCGGGCCGAGAAACCCTGAAAAAAACTCCCTCGGTGCTATCAGTACATTTTTCTGTGATAAGGTGCCGCTCTTTCCTGACCGTATCACAATTGCAAAGATCTTGGCAGTGTGAATTTGGGATTATGACAAGAAGTAATATAAGAGATAATATGAGTTTTTCCATTTTATTGTTTCGTAGCATTGTTTATAGTTCCTGTACCTTTTTTTGAACAGGTGATTTACCATTAACCCCAATCGGTCATTAAAAATTGGGAATTGGCTTCCGCATCTGGATAAGTCTCCTTCCTCAATTTCTAATGGAGTTAGGACATAATGAACGTATGGTTATCCGCATTTGCCGTAAAGAAGCCTCGAAGAGGCTTAATATTAGTAACACTGTGAAGAAAGTCCAGTGGACTTTCGATAGCGAAGCGGAGAATTTAGCGGAGCGCAGTGCGGTGACTGATAGTCAACACATCGGGTGCGTCTCGGAGTGAAGAAAGTCCTGTGGACTTTCGATAGTGGCACAATGTGCCACGGAGAATGAAACGACCTCGCCTATGTGCCAATTGCGGATAATCATTATGAACGTTATGATTTATGTGAAAAGAGGGTGCCTGTTGAGACACCCTCCTAACTGATGCAAACAATTGGTTATCTAATCAGTGTCACCGTACCCTTCTGTGTGACGATATCCTCGGTGCCGGGTCTGCGGTAGCGGATAACGTAGGTGTAGGATCCCTGTGGCAGTTTCTGGCCTTCGTAAGTACCGTCCCAGGCAAAGTGTAGGTCTTGGCTGGTGTATACCTGGCGGCCCATGCGGTCGTAGATGTATACAGAGAAGTTCTCCTGTGCGTTGGCGGTGTAGATGCTGAAGGTGTTGTTGTCGGGACGCTCAGGGGTGAAGGCGTTGGGGGCAAAGAACGTGAACTGGGTGACGGGCAGTTTGAAGTTGAGGGTGTCAGAGCAGTCGAGGTCGTTGTATGCTACCAGGGTGACGGCAGAGGAGTCTGAAGAGACCTCGCCAAAGTTGTGGCTGCAAGGTGAGGTGTACTCCTCGGCCACTCCGTCCTCGAAGTGCCATACGCGGCGCACGCTGTAAGGCGAAGCATCGGTAAGGGTCACCACGGGATTGTCGGAGTCGACGAATTTAGGAGAGGTCTCCACAGTGGCAACAGGCACGGGGTGCACAGTTATTTTTTCGGTGAGGGCATCGGCGTTGCAGTCGTTGGTGCCGTGGCCCACCAGAGTGTAGACGGTGGTCTTGGAGGGTCTTACAGTGATAGTGTCAGGACCATATCCATCGGCATCGAGCAGCATGTCGAGTGTGGAGTCTGCTGGGGAGGCAGTCCAGCTGTAGTTGTAGGCGTTGCTGGCCGTCAGGGTGACGGCATCACCCTCGCACATGTCGTGGCGCGAGATGGAGAGGGTGGGGTTGACACGGTAGGCGTTAACGCTGTCCCAAGCTTCGCACTGCATGGGGCTAACCACTTTCACATAGTATCTGCAGGTGTCGCCATAGGGCATAGTGCGGAGGTTCTGGCCTTCGGAGATGAAGCCGTTGCCAAGGGTGTCGAGATACCACAGATAACGGCATCCTTCGGTTTCGGTGTTGACGGTGATGTCGGTCTGCTGTCCGTTGCATACCACGGTGTCGCCGGAAACTTCCAATTCGGGGTGCTGGAACACCACTACTTGGTCGAAGGCACTGGATGTACACCAGATGGTGTCGTAGGTGTTGATGCTGTCGCGTGTGAAGAGGCCGTTGTAAGCCACCATTTCGATAGGATTGCGGTATTCGGAGAAGACACGGCTGAGGCTGTTGTCGGTTCCTGTACCTCTTTGGGTAATGGTTTCGACCGGTACAAGTTGGTCATTTTCGTCGTATTCGTATAAAATCCAGTCGCGTCGGACGCTGTTGGCGGTGGTGTCTTGGAGGACGACGGTCTCGGCAACACAGACGTCGCGGCCCGGATAAATGGTGAATCCTGCTTTGGGACGGCCCAGAACTGTGACGGTGTATGTACTGTCAGAGAAGCATGTATGGTCTTGGGCATTGAATGAACGAACCTTGACAGCATAGACGCCGGGTTCGCTCCATTGGTAACGGGTTTCGCCATTGTGTGAACCGTATGACATAGATGTGATGCTGTCGAGTATGGGGGTGCTGTTATTGGCACCAGAATAGAACCACCAGTTGGTGATGGCGGTATCGACGCCTTCCACATCGTTGGGTACAAAGCTCTTGTTGGTCAGAACTACGCCACCATCGCAGTCCTTGAGGGTGTCGAGGTCCATGATGGGTTTGGTGTTGTTCACACGTGCATACAGACGGGAAAGGAAGGGTTTGGCGGGGTCCATGGCTGATGTCATGTCGCAGCGGAACACCATGTCGTTGGTCAGTTCGCCAATGCCTTCGCCTTGGGTGATGCGGAAGTCCTCGACTTGACAGTTGTATTGGTGTTGATGGCAATTGATGGGCACCCAGGTGATGTCTGGGGAAATGTTGGATAGGGTGGGAATGTGTCTTCCGTCAATGGCAGAGCGATACCAGCTGTAGGTGTTCAGTCCGTCGGGGGCGGAGAGGGTGGTGACGTTGGTGGTGGCACCGGCGGGGCATCCAGCGGTACGAATTTCCATGGGTTGGCAGTCGCCAGCAACGTAGCAGTAACCGTAGTGGCCACTGGCAGCACAGTCGCCTATATAGATTTCGATACGTACCTGTTCGTACAGATAGTTGTTGAGGTTGATGGCTACTTTGTTCCAATCGCGGTAGAAGCCGTTGCCACCAGTGCCGCTGTAGCTATGCCAGCCGTTTTGGCCATTGACAAGGCCGGAACTAGAGACGGCATAGCAAAGCGTGTCGGTGATTTGCACCCATTGGTTGGCACTGTTTTTCTTGGATACACGAATGACGAACGAAGGGTCGCCGTCTTCGCCATGGCCAGGGGCCTGTACCACAATACTGTAGTATATGAACAGCAGGGCGTTCTGTGTACGGACGTTCATGGTGTAATACAGGGCTTCGGCGTTGGCTCCCGTTTGGCAGTTGCCCAGTCGGATGGACTTGTTGATGGTGGCATCGTAGGAGGTGGGGCAATAGGGTAGGTTGTAGCTTACCAACGGGTCTTTGCCTATTTGGGTTCCCGTTCCGGGGCCATCGGTAGTGGACATAATACGGAATTGGTTGGAGCCGTTGAGCGTACTTCCACAGTAGGTGCTGCCACCACCGTCAGTGGTAGTAGCAAGTTGCGCAGCGTTAATCACTCCGCTGGTCATGTTGACACCGGTAACTCCGGTGAGGGAGTTCGGTATGAGGTACGGTTTATTGCCCGTTTGGCCGGAGTAGTATCCAGTAAATGGTCCAGAAGTAGAGCCTGATGTGAAAGAGGCTGGATTCTTCAAACCTGGGCAGGCTGAGCCAATTTGGGCATATGTTGCTGCTGTCAGCAACAATGCAACGACGATTGAGAGTATCTTTTTCATAAGATTGATTTTTTTTCTGTTTTTTAGACACATATTATTATTTTTGCTGCACAATTCTTTGTTAATATTTATTAATTAACTAAAGTGAGGTGGTTTTGTCAAGGCTCTAGTTTAATATAAGACTGATTTTTTACAGCCTCGAAGAGGCTGAATCTCAGTAACACCGTACAAGCGTAGCGCAGTGCGGTGACGGAATAAACTCACTCCTAGCGTCCCGAAGGGACGCGACATTGAGACCGTTTGGCAAAAATCAGTCATATGTTGTACTAGAGCGTTTGTCAAACGGCGATATTCCGTTATATGGTGAGCCTGTGTCGAACTGGTTGCGCTTCTTAGTTGTCACACAGTGCGTTTTGGCAGGATTTGTGTATTTTTCGAGCCGGTGTACAATAATATTGTCTTTCATCGTTATTTTGGCGAATGAATTTGGATGACAAATATCACGAGATGACGGAAACCCCTGTGCGTAGGTTGGTGCTCCGGCTTGCGGTCCCCACGATGCTCAGCATGATGGTGACGTCATTCTATAATGTGGTGGACGCGGCCTTTGTTGGGCATTTGAGTACCGAGGCCACGGCTGGAATAGGTATTTCTTTTGCCTATATGCTGGCGGTTAATGCATTGGGCTTTTTCTTCGGACATGGCTCGGGCAATTATATCTCGCGTGAATTGGGCGCTCGCCGCCGTGCCACTGCTGCCACCATGGCGGCGGTGGGGTTCTTCACTCCGTTTTTTTTAAGCCTAGCCGTGTCTTTGGCCGTAATGCCCAATCTCACGACGTTGGCCCGATGGTTGGGGGCTACTCCGGATGTGGTGCCCTTTGCCACAGATTATCTTAGGTATATTGTGCTGGCAACTCCTTTTATGATGACCTCACTGACACTCAACAATCAGTTGCGGCTGCAGGGTAACGCCAGGTTGGGTACCATCGGGTTGGTGTCGGGTGCTATCCTTAATATCGGGTTTGACGCACTGTTTATTGTAGTTCTGAAGATGGGTGTTGCGGGTGCTTCACTGGCTACGGCTATCAGCCAGTTTATCTGTTGGATGTTGCTGCTGTGGGGCACCACCAGACCAGAGAGTGTGCATGTCAGTCTTCGTAACTTTCGCCCCTCATTCCGTGCTTATCATGAGATATTGATGGGCGGTTTCCCATCCCTCTGCCGCCAGATCTTTAATTGTGTCAGCGTGATATGTCTCAACCACGCTGCGGCCAAATATGCTGCACCGGGCTGCGAGGCCTCCACGGTGGCTGCCTTTACCGTGGTGTCGCGGACGATGACGTTTGCCTACTCCTTTATGTTGGGTATCAATCAGGGATTCCAGCCTGTGGCGGGGTTCAATTATGGGGCAAAGCTATATCGTAGGGTGCGTAAGTCGTATCTTTTTGCCATGTCGTTTTCTTCTGTTCTGCTGTCTTCAGTGGCCGCTGTTTTGTTTGTCTTGGCACCCGAAATCATCAGTGCTTATCGCGACCAAGACCCAGTGATGCTGGCATTGGGTATTAGGGTGTTGCGCTATCAATGTGTAACCTTTGGGTTGGTGGCCATTCCTGTCACCACCAATATGCTGTTTCAGGTGATTCGTATGCCTATCCGGTCAACATTGCTGAGTATAGGACGGCAGGGGAGTTTCTTTCTCCCGGCACTCTTTATTTTGCCCTATTTCTATGGACTACAGGGTGTCGTGCTCACACAGCCAGTAGCAGATGTGGTCACCTGCCTGTTCAGCATTCCTTTCATCGTATGGATTGTGCGGAAACTGAATAATGGGATGCAATAATTCTATTTCTTTAGCCTTTTGCAGTAGCGTTTGTATGGACACTCATAGGGCGTGTCGCAGTGTTCTGACATGTCCAGTTCGGGCTCATCTTCTGTGAGGACTTGTTTGAAGTGGTTGACTCTGTGTTCGATGCTTTGGCACTCGGCTTGGGCATGCGCCAAAAGGTCTTCTTTGACAAATCCATCGTTTCCGTCGTTGTATAATAAATAGAAGTGTTTTAGCGTCAGCCCGTTGCAGAAAAGGTCTCCCGGTTGGATGGAGGGCAGTGCGTGCTGGATGACATAATATTGGATACCGACATCGTTGCGGAAGGTGTCGCTGACGGTGTTGCTGTTTTTTACTTCGTAGATGTCGACGGTGCCATCGGTATGTTTGTGTACTACGTCGGCTAGTACCAGCACCTCGTTAAACAGAAAACCGGCCTCAAAAATAGCCACTTCGCCCGGCTTCTTTAGAAGATCGGCCGTGAGGATGGGGTAGTCCTCCATGCGATAGCGCAGCTGGGCACTGATGTCTATGCCGGTGGGAAAGGTCTCCTTGAAGGTCTTTTCGAAGACACGTCCTTGGCGGAACTTGGCCAATATCTCTGGTGGGTAGTAGGCTAGCTTGGGTTTGTATACATCAAGATACATGGCTTTCTCGCATTGGAGACCGCGGATGTATTTCGATTTGGTGAGAATATATCCTTTTGTCATATCGGTTTAGGCTTTGTGGCGCAGCCGTTGGGCTACAGGGCCTTTGTCAGGGTCGGGCTTGTAGTCGGTCAGGCGTTGTAGCAGCCGGTCGGGCTGCTCGTCTAGAATCAGGTATTTGGCATGGGTGAGGTTGTAGAAACCTTCTTTTTCCATGTGCTGCAGCTGGGCCATCAGATGTTGGTAGAAGTGGTTGGTGTCGAGCAGACCAAGGGGCTTCTGGCTCAGCCCTAGCTGGTTGGCAACCATCACCTCAAAGGCTTCGTCCAGTGTGCCAATGCCGCCGGGGAGGGCCACGAAGGCGTCGCTGTGGGCAATGAGGTATTCTTTCCGCTCGGCCATGGAGGCAACGCGTACCAACTCACTGACGGGTTGCGATTGGATAATCTCTTCGGAGAAGAAGGAGGGTATGACTCCCACGACATGGCCTCCTTCTTCGAGGGCGGCACTGCTCACGACGCCCATGAGGCCTAGGTTGCTGCCGCCATAGAGCAGGGTATGCCCTTTCTGGGCAATGCTTTTGCCCAAAAGAGCGGCGGCAGCGACGTATTGTGTGTTGCTGGGGCGCGAGGCTCCGCAGAAGACTGATATGTTCATGTTGTGCTTGTTTAATGGCTGTACTTATTGTTTTTGTAGCTGCCATCCTCTCCTTTTCAAAGCAGGGAAGGGGCTGAGTGGCCTTCGACGGGGCCTTTCCCGGGTCAGCAGCAGGTCCGTGTCTGCCGCAGCTGCTCTTTGCGGGAGGAGGGTATGATTTCTTCGTGATAGAAGTAGTTGACCACCACGGGCGGTTCGCCGTGGCGGGCACGGATGCTGTCGTCGTTGCGTACATAGGGGAGACCTTCGTTGGCGCAGAAGTGGCGCATGTCGGCATCCAGTTCGCTCCAGTAGGTGCGGTCCTTGCGGGCGTAGATGTCGCGGTAGAGGCCGTCCAGCTCGGGGTGGCGCTGGTGCACCCAGTCGAGGATGCGGCTGCGGTAGTCTCCTCGTAGGTTGAGGTTCTCTAGCCATACGAGGTTACACTGCCCCTTGGCACGACGTATGATGGCTTCGACATCGGTGATGCCGGGAAAGATGGGCGAGATGAAGCAGGTGGTGTCGATGCCAGCCTCGTAGAACTGGCGCATGGCCTCAAGACGTCGTTCGATGCTCACGCCGCGGTCCATCTCGCGACGGAATTCCTCGTCCAGTGTGTTGATGCTCCACGACACGCGGGCGTTCGGAAAGGTCTTGATTAAGTCCAAGTCGCGTAGCACGAGGTCGCTCTTGGTGGCGATGCTTATCTTGATGCCACTTCCTTGCAGTTGTTCAAGCAGAGTGCGGGTGCGTTTATACTTGGCCTCACAGGGTTGGTAGCAGTCGGTCACCGAGCCCAGGAAGGCCTCTTTGCCAGCATAGCGATGGGGATTCTTGATGTCGGGCCATATTTTCACGTCGACAAAGTCGCCCCACGGCTCGGGATGGTTGGTGAAGCGCTTCATGAACGAGGCGTAGCAGTACTTGCAGGCGTGAGCACAACCCACGTATGTGTTTACCGAAAAGTCACTCACCGGAAGGTTGCTTTTCGTCATCACGCTCTTGGTTTCTATTTCTTTGATGGTCATAAGCTAAAAAAATTGGCTCTTATGCTACGTTTGACAGACTTTTTTACCTGCATCGAAGATGCTGAATCTTAATGACGTTGCAAAGTCGGGTGCAAGGGTGGTTTGCTTCCTCTGCCGAAACCAAGCAACGTCTCATAGAAATCCCCATACAGGAAACCGTTAGGTTTCGCAGTGTTGGGGTCGAAGACGCTGCCACTCATCGTCCTGGAGTGAAGAAGGTCCTGAGGACTATCGATAGTGACACAATGTGTCATGGAGAATAGGGACGACAATGAGTAAGAATGGCAAAAATCAGTCATACTTTATACTAGAGCATATAATTATAATACAATAAACGCCATTAGTCTGGGTTTATTGCATCGGGTCATTAAGTTTTCTATTGTTTGTAAGACTACATGGGTGTGGCGGTGAAAGCCTTCGAGTCGCCTTCTGATACGGCGATGAAAGGTTCGGGATGAATATAATACACAAATGATTATCCGCTATCGTCCGAAATATGAATTCTCCGCTTCGCTATCGAAAACATTCACTGGATGTTTTCTTCACTCCGAGACGCACTTATGGGGTTGATTCCAATCCCCACACTGCGAAAATCGGAGATTTTCTTGTATGGGGTTTCTGCGAGACGTTGCTAGGTCTCGGCAAAGCAAGCAAGCTTTCTTTGCGCTCAACCTTTCGCAATGTTTCTTTGAGACGTTGCTTGGTCTCGGCAAAGTAAGCAAGCTTTCTTTGCGCTCAACTTTCGCAACGTTATTGAGATTAATCCTCTCCGAGGCTTCTTCGGTGCAATGCGGATAGTCATTTTCCGAAATAAAGGATGACTCTGCGTGGAATCAGTGTCATCCTTGGAACGATAAAAAGGATGACTCTGCGTGGAATCAGTGTCATCCTTGGAACGATTATAGGTGCGCCACATCAGACGTGGGCGGCGGGGTCGGGCATGCCCATGTAGGCGTATTCGTAGATCATGTCGCCGTGGGCTTCGCGGGTCTGGCCGCCGGCAGGGGTGAAGCGGACTCCGCCCTTGGCGTAGTAGCGGCAGTACTGCATGCGCATGCCAATGGCATCGTAGCGGCGCTTGAGCTCTTCGCCGGCCATCTCGTACATGTCCCAGAACTCGAGCTGGTCCTCCCACTCAACATCGAACTCGGCGCGCGAACCGTCGGCGTTGGTGAAGACGTAGTGGCTCTCCTTGGGGAACTCGCGCCCCTGATGCACCTCGGGCTCCAAACGGGTCTTGAGGTCGAAGTGGCCGTCGGTCATAAAGACCACCTTGCCGGTATTGTTGTCCATCAGGCCGAACATGGGCAACTGCTTGTAGCCGTACTGGCGGGCGGCCACGAAGTCATAAATATAGATGGTATAGAGGTCGGTATACATGCGTCCCCACAGCCAGTGGTGGTAGAGGGCGAAGTGCATCGTGTTCATCCACTGGTGGTCGTGGTAGCCGAGGCCCTTCACCTCGTGCCACTCGCCGTCGTAGAAGAGACGGCCGCTGACCTGGTTCTTGGGCACGGCGAGGTCGGTGTGATAGAACTCGTCGTTGTCGCCGAAGGCCAGCAGCGAGGTGCCCTGGCGGAAGGGCTCGGTGAGGGCGTCGTAGTGCAGGTCGAGGCCTACGCCGTGGATAGGCTCGAAGTGCAGGTCGTAGTGCTTGAAGTCACCGCGGCACCAGTGGGGACCCACCTTGGTGTCGCATTGCTCGCGGCTGAAGGTGCCCTCCTCGGCGGGGTAGACGATGTCGTCGCGGAACTCCTTGCCTTCAGGACTCTTGACGTAGATGTTCACGTGGGGCGAGTCGACCGTCTTGTTCATACCGTTCATCGATTTTGGGCGGTAGCCGACCATAAACTTGGTGCCGTCGTCCATCGTGCCGTCGAAGTACCACACCTCGCTGCCCACCTCCTCGGTGTGCGTGCGGCGTCCGTCTTCCCATTTCTCCACTTTGTCGGGGTTGATACCGAGACGTTTGAAATCCTCGGGTTGGTCCATCAGTCGTGCGCGGAGCACTTTTGCTTTGTTTGTGTTTTCCATAACTTGTTGTATTTTAATGTTAAACTTAAATTGATTTCCCTTTGTTTTCACAATGCAAAAGTACTGCCACATGATTACTTAAAATACGACTATCCGATGCAAAAATGTCCATTTTCTATTATTATACAGTTAATCAAAATTGATGTGCATATTTTTCACACGAATTGCCATGAATTAACCATTAATAAAGGTTAATTCATGGCAATTATATGTAAAACGAAATTGAGCAATTACTTATGAAAGCATAAAGTGGAGTCGGTTGCGGACATTGGCCTCGGAGGTGCCTGAGTCGAAGTCAAGGAAAAGGAGTGAGAGGTTTGGATAGCGTTCTTTGAGGCGCTTCTCGATGCCTTTGGAAATGATGTGGTTGGCGATACATCCAAAGGGTTGCACACTGACGACCTTGTCGATACCGCTCTCGGCCAGATGGCATATCTCGCCGGGCAGATACCATCCTTCGCCAAAGTTAGCTGCGGGGTTGACAATCTGTGTGGAGAGGCGGTAAATCTCATGGATGTCTTCGAAGGGACGGTAGAAAGGGTAGGCGGAGCAAATGCGGTCGAACTTGCGGACCATACCGCGGATGATGCGTTCCACCCCAGTCAGTAGCCCTTGCGGTAGCGGCATTCGCTCGATATGCTGTTCTTTTTCCGACTTTACGGTGGCGAAATATTTCAAGAAGAACGGTGTCAGAGCTGGCGGCACCACTTCGACGCCG
This sequence comes from uncultured Bacteroidales bacterium, assembly GCA_947168515.1. Classification (GTDB taxonomy): domain Bacteria; phylum Bacteroidota; class Bacteroidia; order Bacteroidales; family P3; genus Colimorpha. The sequence goes on along the minus strand of CAMVMF010000022.1, from coordinate 6,085 downwards.
TGGTCCATCTGCCAGGTGGCTACATGCTTGTTGGAGAATGAATTGTATTTGACGTAAATCTCTCCCACGAGCCCTACCCGTTGTACATGTTTGCTGCAGTCGATGGCGCGAGTGAAAGCTTCGACCGCCTCGGCCAAAAGGCGGAGCAGCCTTCTGCAGTCCTGTGCTGCCACAATAGGCTGGGCGGCGGCGGTGTAGTGGTCGAAAAGGCGACGTGCCTCGCCGGCCACCACCTCGCGTGCAGCGGCTGGGTAGTATAGTTTCAGCAGTGTGTCGGCGTAGAACATGGTGTAGAGTGCGATGCGCCACACCTTGAGCCAGGGAATGGAAAACCCCGGCTGGTCGTTTTGCAGACCTCCCATAGCTACCGAAATGACCGGCACATCGGCAAAGCCGTTGCGTACCATGGCGTTCTTGATGAGCGAGTAGTAGTTGCTGGCTCGGCACTGTCCACCCGTTTGAGTGATGGCTACAGCGGTGTTCTTCAAGTCGTAGCGGCCCGACTTCAGGGCGCGAATGATGTTGCCCACCACGATGGTGGCGGGATAGCAGATGTCGTTGTTGGCCTCGCGAAGTCCTTGTTCGGCATCGTCGATGTCGGCTATCGGCAGGCACTCCAGACGGTAGCCGATCATGCCGAACAGCGTAGGCAGATACTCCGAATAGCCCTCTGCGAAATAGGGGGCGATGATGGAGCGGCGACGGTCTTCAGGCTTAAAGGGGGCAGTGGTGAAGGATGAGGTGCTCTGTTCGGAATGATGAATGCGTGCTTCTGTGTTTTGGGTGCCGTTCTCCGCTTTGCCCGCAACGCTGGCGGCGCTCTCCACCAGCGAGCGGATGCGCAGTTTGAGGGATCCGATGTTGTTCACATCGTCGATCTTGAGCACCGTCAGGTTGCGGTGGAAGCGGTCGAGGATGGAACGCACCTCGTCGAGGATGAACGCGTCGGGACCACAACCGAAGGAGGTTAGCTCCACCATGTGCAGGTTGGCATAAGGGTGGCGGCCGGCGAACCAGGCGGCTTTGAAGATGCGATTGGGATAGGCCCACTGGCTGAGGGCGTTGATGTTGCTATAGACATCGCTGCCAGCATGTGAGGCCACATTCTCGGTGATGACATCGATACCCATATCGGCAATGGCTTGCGACACTTTGTGCTCGATGAGTGGGTCGATGTGGTAGGGCCGTGCGGCCAGAAGTATGACCGTGCGGCCGTCGACGATGGCCTGCTGCAGCACCTGCTGCGAGCGACGCTCCAATTCTGCCAAGTAGTGCTCCTGTGCATCTACGGCTTTGCGCAACGCCTCTTTGGACTTGCGCGACGCCACACCGAGCGTGGCAAGGTATTCGGTTATAGACTGCTCGAGCAGTTTGCTGTCTTTGAAGTTGATTACCGGTGAGTCAAGCGGAATGCCATAACTCTCCTCGGGGTTGAGAGCCGACCGCAGCACATCGGAGTATCCGCTGACGATAGGACAGTTGTAGGAATTGCCACTGCTGCTGTCCTCTTTGCGCTCAAACACAACCCAGGGGTACAGGATGCGGTCCACATGGCGGTCGATGAGGTCGAGTATGTGGCCGTGCATCAGCTTGGCGGGGAAACAGATATTGTCGGCCATCACGCTACGAATGCCTTGCTCGTAAAGTCGGTTGGAGGAGCTCTTGGATAGCACCACCTCGAAGCCACACGCTGTCAGCAATGTGCACCAGAAAGGGAAATCCTCGTAGATGCCCAGCCCGCGAGGCAGACCGATGCGGATGCCGCTAGGCATGGCAGGCTTGGTGGAACGGTTCCATAGCAGGCGGTTTTTCTCGACAAACATATTGACGCCTTTAGTGCCGCCTTCGGCGTCCGAGCCGTATATGCGCTCGCATTGGTTGCCGGAGTGGAAAGTGCGGCCGCCGCCGAAGCGGAAGGTCTTGACGGTGCAATGGTTCTCGCAGCCGGGACACACCTCGATGCCCGACTCGTAGTGGTTGTTCTTAATTATTTTGTCAAGTGATGTGTTCATTGTTCTTTGCTTTTGGAGAGTGCATAAAGTGCCGAGCCGTAAGCCCCAGCCAGTTCGGGAATGTCGGAGAAGCGCACCTCGCAGCCCGTCATCTTCTCGAGGGCGCGAGTCACGGAATGGTTTTTGAATGTGCCGCCCTGGACGACGATATGGTTGCCCAGCTCGTCGGTGCTGTGCATTTTCAGCACCTTGAAAAGGCAGTTTTTCACCACCGAATAGGAGAATCCTGCAGCGATGTCGTCGACACGAGCTCCCTCGTTCATGGCTTGTTTCACCTTCGAGTTCATAAACACTGTGCAACGTGTGCCGAGGTCGTAAGGATGTGGCGCAAAACAAGCCATACGGGCAAAGTCGGCGACATTGTATCCCAACTGTCCGGCAAAGGTCATAATAAAACTGCCGCAACCAGAAGAGCAGGCTTCGTTGATTTCGATGCGGCGTATGCTGCCGTGTTCCACATAGATGGCTTTCATATCCTGGCCACCAATGTCGAGCACAAAACTCACCTCGGGATCGATGGCTTTTGCCGCCGTGAAGTGCGCCACCGTCTCGACAATGCCGTGGTCAAGTGCGAAGGCTGACTTGAGCAGCCCCTCGCCATAGCCTGTGACTGCCGAGGCTACGATGTTTACTCCTTGTGGGTTGGCGGCTGCGGCGTGCATCCGCTCCATGGCGCGCTTAAAGGCATGGTAACTGTCACCTTCGTTGAAAGAGTAGTCTTTGAATGCTATACGGCCTTCGGCGTCGATCAACACCAGCTTGGTGGTGGTGCTGCCCGAGTCGACCCCCAGCCAATAGTCGCCAGCTTCGAAACATTCGCGTATCGGTGCCTCGTAGCCGTGCTTGCTTTCCAGCCAGGTGTCGTACTCCTCGTGGCAGGCAAACAGAGAATCCAAAGTTGAACTATTGGTTGTGACTATGGGTTGCGTCCGCGCAAAACGTTCTGCCAGTTCGTCTATGCCAATGGTTTTTCCGTCGGCCACCACTGCACATCCCATAGCCGGCATATAGTGCGGATGCTCTGGCACAAAACAGTCATTGTCGGTCATCCCCAACACCACCTGCATAGCCTTGCGCATCTGGGGCATAAAGGCAAAGGGTCCGCCACAAAGCAGCACGCGAGGCTTCACATCGACGCCGCGTGCCAACGTGGTCATCACCTGCAGCGCCACGGCCAGGAACATCGAGGCAGCAATGTCGGCCTTGCCCACACCTCGCGCCAGCAAGTTTTGTATGTCGGTTTTCGAAAAAACTCCGCATCGCGAAGCAATGGGGTACACCGTTTGCGATTGTGCAGCCAATGCATCGAGTTCGTCTGTCGCGATGCCCAGCAGCGTAGCGGTCTGGTCGATGAACGAACCCGTGCCGCCGGCACAGCTGCCGTTCATACTCATATCGGGCATGCGTCCTTCGTCGAAGAAAATCATCTTGGAGTCCTCTCCGCCGAGATCGATGAGCGTGTGGATGTCGGGATGGAAACGCTTTACGTACTCTCCGGCGGCAATGACCTCTTGCTCGAATGCGATACCCATACGCTCGGCATAGCCCATACCCACGCTGCCGGTCATCCGCACCGCCATCTGACAGTTGCCGACCTTTTTCTTCATTCTCTCCAAGGCCGAAATGGCCGTTTGTTCGGGACTGGCATTGTGGCGCATGTAATCGCAATGGCTAAGCCTGTTATTTTTGTCCAATAAGCATATTTTCAGAGTTGTAGAGCCTATGTCAATTCCTCATTTATATGTGTTGACTTCCATTTTTTTGCACTGTTTTTCAACATGCAAAAGTACTGTCGTTATTCAAAATCAAATATCACTATCCGATGCAAAAATGTCCATATTCTATTAGTGCAATACAATAAAAGGAAAATGAATACGTTATAGCTATAAATTTTCGCAATGAAGATACGCGAGCTTGACAGCAAAAACGTCCTCAACCATCTGGTGCGGCACGGCTTTCGCCACTCGGGCGACAATGGCATATTGTATAATGTTTCGCCTGCCGAAGGGGGCGAGTTCTTCCAGCAGGGTGTGCCCTATCGCCTTGCTGAAGGACGTATTTTGGTTCTGCATCAAGGCTCTGTAGAGGTAGAAATCGATATGCGGACATACACACTTGGTGCCGGCGACCTGGCAATGCTGCTGCCCGATGCGCTGGTGCTGGTCAACTACATCAGCACCGATGCTCGTGCCAGCGCTTTCCTGTTCCGCCAGATGCCTCAGGTGAAAGGAGAAATGGAGAGTTTTGTAGTGAGGGGCGACAGTGTGGCTTTCTCACGCGCCAACCAGTACCTGACTATGATTTTCGACCAGTTCGACCGCAATCCCGTCGTCACCGACATAATAGCCCATTTCTACGATGCGCTGATACTCGACATGTTCAGCTTGCGGCAGGAGGAACAGCTGACGCGCGGAGGTGCGTTCATGCATCGTTTTTTGCATTTGCTCAGCCAGGAGGGACGTGTCAAACACCCCATCGATTTCTATGCTGATCGGTTGTGTGTGTCGACCAACTATATGAGTGCTCTTGTCAAGCGTGAGAGTGGTTTGACCGTCCTCCAGTGGATTGACCGGGCGTTGGTGCGCGAGGCGAAGGTGTTGCTGCACCACACCCAGATGCCCGTTGCCGAGGTGGCCGAGACGCTGGGTTTTGCCACGCCTTCGTTCTTCATCCGCTTCTTCCGCCAGCAAACAGGACAGACACCGTTGCAGTACCGCAAGCAGGGGTGAAGATTATGTGTCGCTTTTGGCAGCCAGCCAGCACTTGCACATTCACACGATAACACATTACCGCATTTGCAGCAGACAATGGCCACGAGGGAGAGGGGCGTCAGCGGCTCGCCGAGCAGCAGGAACGACAGGGCGGCACCGATGGTGTGCTGGGCATGGGTATAGCAATAAAAACAAAGAGGAAAGCCTTCCGACAATTACTTGTGCAATCTGTGTTGGGGGGGGGGAGTAAAATCAGCGAGTTATGAGTATGTCTATTCATGTCACACTCTATCACTTGTCCTTGTAATGTTGTCCGACCTGAACCACTGTAACTGTGATGATTTCATCCTTCACACGGTAGATAAGGCGGTCTTTCTGGTTGATGCGACGTGACCAGTATCCGGCATAGTCGCCCACCAGCGGTTCGGGTTTGCCAGTGCCCTCGTATGGATGAACGCGCAGTTCTTCAAATAGGCGGTACACTTTTTTGATGCTTGCCTTGTCGCCACTGCGACCAAGCGCACGAAGCTCTTCCTCGGCTTTCGGGGTCAGTTCTATGCGGTACATCACAGGCTGAGCATTTGTTTCACGTCGTCAAGGCTCACCTCGCGAGCAAGTCCTTGTTTCTCCTGTTCCACGCTTTTGCGGAAAGAGCGCAGGGCCTCCTTGTCGGAATAAAAGCCGTCGTCGTCAGTCGCGGGCTCAATAACTTTCGCCCCGGCAGCCAGCATCGCCTCTATGAGGTGCTTCATCACGCTGCTCCGCCCGTCATAGGATATTGTCACTGTTGCCATAATATTACTGTGTTATGTTTTCTGTTATTGTAACGTACACATTCTTTTTTTATTGTGCAGAGAAATAAGTTGTATCTGAATCAAAACAATTACAAACAATTGTATCTTCATCCGAAAAAACATTTACACCCATAATAACACATCCATCTCGTTTTGTTGGCTGACGAATACATTTCTTTGGCTCGGCAGTGTGAGCAAGCTCCCGCTGCCCTCGCTTTGCGAAATTCCGCCCTCGCCCCTAACATTTTTAGCTGTGCTTTCCTTTGTTCCCACCACTGGCGCTACTTGGGCAAAGCCTCAAATACCGCCAGGGAAGGGAATAGAGATGATTTGTGCAACCGACCTCCGGATCAGCTGTCGCTTTTGGCGGCCAGCCAGCAGCCCGCGGCCATCACGGCGGTGGCGACGAGGAAGAGGGGCTTCAGCGGCTCGCCGAGCAGCAGGAACGACAGGGCGGCACCGATGAAGGGTGCCAGGGCGTAGTAGGTGCTGGTGCGGGCGGCGCCGATGGTTCGCTGGGCGTAGGTGTAGCAGTAGATGCTTAGGCCGTAGGCCACGAAGCCGAGCA
>CAMVMF010000021.1 GCA_947168515.1 uncultured Bacteroidales bacterium | reverse complement strand
GCCTACCGCAATGGTGGCACCCACTACATCCAGTGGCCTTGTGCCCATGTGGGCATCGAGGATAATGCCGACGCACCTGCTGCCGTGGAAGTCTACCCCAACCCTGCTGCCAGCATGCTCAACATCAAAGCCGACCGTCTGAAAAAAGTGGAACTGATGGACATGAGCGGCCGCCGTCTGGCCACCACTGCGCAGCCTCGCCTGGACCTTAGCCGTCTGCCTGCGGGAGCCTATTTTGTGCGGGTGACCACCGATGGCGGCACCACCGTCAGGCGGGTGGTGAAAAAATAAAACTATAAAGTAAAAACTAAAAACTAAAAGGAAATAGACACATGCTATGCCAATAAACTTTTTAGTTTTTAGTTTTTACCTTTTACTTTTCCACGTATCACGAGGATAAAAATACGTGAATATACGAGAGATCCGTGGAGCTAATCTTCATAAACTTTTTAGTTTTTACCTTATACTTTCACCAATAGGCAGCCTCAAATATTACTTTTTTACCACCAATAGCACGAATCTAACGAATTATCATTCGTGCTATTCGTGTAATTCGTGTTCGTATATAAAACTAAAAACTAACGCTCTAGTTTGATTTAAGACTGATTTTTTACCAGAAGAGGCACAGCTGGTCTCAAAAAGAGAGCCGAGCAGGTCTCCTCAAAAATTGCTGATGCCACCTGTTGGAGTACGGCTACTGCCTTTTCCGCAAAACCATTCTTTCTTCGTTCCACTTCGTTGTTCCATACGAGGTAGTTGTTCAAGTACTTGGACGATATTCCTTTGAATTGCCCGATAAAGTTCTTAAGGTTGGAATGATATGCGTTGAGGTGTTGTATGTGGTATATGCCTTTCACCGTCCCCTTGCCCCCCTTAATCTGGACAAGGGCATTACCGTTCTCCTTCGCAAATTTGCGATATGAGGCTTCCTCGTCGGTACACAGGGTGGCCTCATGGTTCACATGGCCGCCAAGAACCTCCCTCACGGCCTTGGTCGAGCATTTCCCGAGCTTGGCCACTCTGCTTACGGCATTGCCCTTGCGGTCTATGGCACATGGGATACACACCAACTCGTCCGATAGTCCCCTCTTGTGGTTCTCTCCTCCTCGGACTCGTGCCTGCCGCTCTACTTCTCCCTTTGAGAAAAGAGACCTGTCGCCCTTGAATGACAACGGCATGAATGTCTCGTCTGCTTCTACAATGCCGGACAACTCTGTGTCTCTGGAACACTCTCCAAGGGCGTCGAGAATCTTGTGCCTCCATATGAATGATGTGTAATGCGTAATGCCACACCGTTCGGCACTTTGGTCTATCGTCAACCCTTCCGCCATACAGCTCATGTATTCTCTCCATACCGACAGGCTCTTACGCGTGCCGTTAAAAATGGTGTTCTTCCTTATAGAGAACGTCTTGCCACAGTCCTTACAGATAAACTTCTGTGCCCCATTCTTTCGTTTCCCATTTCGCTGAACATGGGTCCCTCCACATATGGGACACACCCGTCCGCCCGAGAACCTTTGTTCCGTCAGGTACTCTTCCATGTCTGATGATGCAGTTTGCACTCCCTTGTACAGGTCGTGCAGCTTGATACGCTCCATGATAGGCAGACTGTTTATCAGCTCCATGATGCTTTCTGCTGTGTGTTTTTGGTCTTCCATAACGAGATAACGAAAAAATCAGTCCATTATTGTACTAGAGCGTTTTCCTTTAAAATGGCGTGTGGAGGAATGGCCTTGTGAGACATCGTAGTAGTTAAAGAACAGGCTGTCTCCTTTAATACAACCATTCCACTCGCTGTGAGGATTGTTTGAAGTGGAGGTAAAAGTGCCATCCGCAGAGCAGAGCACCTGGAACGACTGACCTAGATAGTCCATCACCAGTCCCTCGTTTCCCTGTTTGGAAACAGTCACAGACTCGTTGGTGTATACCGTGTCGAATTGATGGTCAGCCCCCGTGGAGGAATGGAAATCGCAATACCCCTCATAAGTGCCCAACCATGTGTCGCGGAAATCTTTGTCTTTGTCTCCACATCCAACAAAGACAGCCAGGCAAGTGACCAGCACTGGAATCAAAGAATTACGTGTTTTCATTTCTATTTTTATTGTTTTAATTGAGTGCAAAAATACAAATAAAATTTAATATGGCAAGTATTATGGTAAAAACAAAAGATTAGCTTAGACTACAGATTTTTGGTGAGAGTTCCAGCGAAGGGGTTTTCCGACCCAGCGGATGTTCCGTGCCGTACCGTTGGTCTGGATTTGCAATCCAGACCCATTGAGTATAAGGATTTTCAATCCGCAAAGCAATGAACTGACCCGACCCATTGCCGAAATGTTATTATAAGGATGGAAGCCCTCTTCAATAGGGGGCTTTCTCTTTTCCGCGGTGTTCGAATCCGTGGACCGCTGTTTGGCAGCGGAGCAACCGCGGAGGGTTGCTTTCTCCACTTCGTTATCGAAGCCCTCCACTGGAGGCCTTCTTCACCCATTGAGTATAAGGATTTTCAATCCGCAAAGCAATGAACTGACCCGACCCATTGCCGAAATGTTATTATAAGGATGGAAGCCCTCTTCAATAGGGGGCTTTCTCTTTTCCGCGGTGTTCGAATCCGTGGACCGCTGTTTGGCAGCGGAGCAACCGCGGAGGGTTGCTTTCTCCACTTCGTTATCGAAGCCCTCCACTGGAGGCCTTCTTCACCCATTGAGTATAAGGATTTTCAATCCGCAAAGCAATGAACTGACCCGACCCATTGCCGAAATTCCTCATATATTGGCAGAAAAAAGTTAAAATATCTGCTGATAATTCAAATATTCAAATTAAATGACTAATTTTGCACAAATTAATCATACAGCCCTTGGGACGCTTTCTTGTGAGTGATTATTTTTATTTATAGATAGTTAGTAGGAGCAGACATGGCTATGGCTCAGTCTCGAAAATTGGTTTTGGACTCTCGCTTACGCTATGGCAGATTAATTATGGGGACTTCTATTAATAACTTTTGAACACGAATTGCACGAATCTAACGAATTTATTATCTGAATCTTCATGCAGGCATGATTACGAATAAAACGAATTTGTAGAAGTCCCCTTGATAACTTTTGAACACGGATTGCACGAATCTAACGGATTTATAATTGAACACGAATTGCACGAATCTAACGTTTTCGAGAGGCCGAAAGCAGGCAAGCCTGAGATTGTTCTCCGCTTCGCTATCGAAAGTCCACTGGACTTTCTTCATATGCTGAGGCGAGAAAAACGACTCATGAAATGAAACGAATAAATATAGACACCATGAAAAATACGATAAAGTCCATCGCCACCCTATTGTTGTTGTGTCTGATGGCTATACCGGCAACGGCTCAATATACGCTCGTGATGCAGAACGGGCAGAACCTAGTCGTCGATGGCTGCCAGAACCCCTCTGGCACGATCTACGATGATGGCGGCCCTAGCGGCCACTACAGCAACTCGTTTAACGGCACGGTGACCATCAGTGTCCCCTCCGGCATCACCATTACGCTGCAGGGTAGCTATCAGACGGAGAGCTGCTGCGACTGGATTTCTGTTTTCGACGGCAACGGCCCCACAGGTACCCCCATGGTGAACCAGGTGAGGGGCTCGGGCCAGATAGTAACTAGTTCGTCAACAGGCTTCCTTACCATACAGTTCCGCACCGACGGGTCGGTGGTCCAAGCGGGGTTCGCCCTAGATTACAGCTGCCACGGTGCGGGGCTGACGTGTACCAACGCCCCTACGGACGTGACCGTTACCGGTATCACCACTACTGCGGCTCAGGTAAACTGGACGGCCACCAATCCGAATGGCCCTTTCATGGTCAACCTGAACGGGACTGTCTCCACCGTGAACACCAACTCGTTGTCGTTGACAGGTTTGACGGCAAACACGCATTATGACTTGCTCATAAGCAGCGTGGCCGACAACTGGACCCCCTGCTGCACCGCACGCGAAGGTTTCAGAACTGCCTGTGGCACCATGGAGCCGCCACTGATAGAGGATTTCGACGACTATGGCATCGGCTACAATATCATACCCACCTGCTGGACCAAGTTGCTCAACTACGACGACACGTTGAACGAACCCCAGATAGTGGGCAACCCCTTCAGCAGCTCGCCGGGGTCGCTGCGCATGTATTGTGGCAGCAACAACGACGGCAACCACTACTCCATGGTCATTGGGCCGCGCATGAACGTGGCCAGCATGGCTTCCCTCACGGTGAGGCTGACCATACGGGCTGCCTATACGGGGACCTACCTCATTGTGGGCGTTTGCGACAGCACCCTGCGCTCCAACAACAACTTCACCCCGGTGGACACTATCACCATCAGCAGCACCAACACGTGGGAGACCAAGTTAGTGGACCTTGCCTCCTATAGCGGCAACGGCAAGTACCTGGCCCTGCGAATGCAACGCAGCCTACAGTCGGGCAACGGGCGGTTCATTTTTGTCGACGACGTGGCACTGCTGCCTTGCGGCACCTGGAACGAACGCCTCTACGACCGCAACTACAACAGCATGTGGCTGGCGTTTGACACCATTGGGTCTCCCCAGGTGGACATCGAATATGGGCCACATGGATTTGTCAACGGCACCGGCATCACGGTGACGGGTGTCACCTCGCCCTATCGGCTGACGGGGCTGGCCCCTTCGACGCATTACGAGGTGCGCATACGCTCGCATTGCGGTTCGGTGACCGAGAGCCGCTCGGCGAGTCTCAGTACGCTGGAGGCACCGCAGAACGCTTTGAACCTGTGCCAAGACTTTGACAACATCACCGGCCTGCCCCAAGGGTGGGTGGTGTCAGAGCAGTACAGCAGCACCCCACGCTTGTACAATGGTACTTTCTATAGTCCGACAAACTCGCTACAGATGCGAGGATACAGCTCCGACCGCCACAGCATGATAGCACTGCCGCCCATCGACACGGTGACCTTGCAGTCGCTGAGTGTGAACTTTGCCATGAACGGCGGCGGACAGCTGATCATAGGTGTGATGGAGTACCCCGAGCAACCCAGCAGCTTTGTGCCTGTGGACACCGTTCAGGGCACGGGCAGCTGGAGGCACTACAGTGTATCGTTAGCGCGCTACCGTGGCGATGGCAGGTACATTGCTTTTTGGTGCTGGTATGACTACCTCTATGTGGACAATATAGAGGTGACCCAGTGTGCTTTGGGCGATGTGCGCATCACCGACGTGACCAATCGCAGCGTGCGCATCGTATGGGATACGGTGGCAGACGACTGGCCGGGCTCCGGTGTCACCATTGAGTATGGTGGAGAGGGGTTTGCCCTTGGCAGCGGCACCAGCGTTAATGTCGGTGCCTCGCAGGGTGGCGTCACCATCAGCGGCTTGGCAGCCGACTCCACGTACGATTTTGTCATCTACGGCAACTGCGACACCATGGTGCAGAACTGCGGCATGAACCGCCGCACCGTACACACGTTAGAGCGGCAGCTGACGCCGTCCTACTGCGAGGACTTCGAGGCCTGTCCGTCGGACGGCTACCCTTACAGCTGGTATCGCCCGATGATGTACAACAGCCGCCCACGCGTGACGGGCAGCCGTGCCCACTCGGGGCTGATGGCGCTGAACATGTACTCTTATTACGCCAACGGAAACCAATCGATGGCCGTGTTGCCATTGATAGAGGTGGATGCTCCCACCGACCTTTATGTCAGTTTTTGGCACAACGGGAGCACCAATGGGAGCCTCACCGACAATTATGTGGAGCTGGGGTTGGTAAGCGCGCCCGACGACCCTGCCACCTTCACCTCCATCGGCATTTACCCCATGGCCAACGGCATTTGGCAGCGTGCCACGGCTCGGATAGCGGGCTACACCGGCGTGGGGCAATATCTGGTCCTGCGGTTCCACAGCTACTACGGCTACGAGTGCTGGGTGGACGACATAAGCATCACCACTTGCCAAGTGAACCATGTGACCCTCACCGGCCTCACCGACCACAGCGTCCATATCAGTTGGACCCTCGACGGAGCGGGCAGCGCGACCTCGTTGGAATACGGTCCGCGTGGGTTTGCTCCCGGCAGCGGCACCCGGGTGCAGGTGTCCGGCACCAGCTACACCATCGACGGTCTCCAGGCCGACAGCCTCTACGATGTCTATCTTTGGGGCAATTGCACCCACGACAGTGGCCATTGTGCTTTTGAATACTACACTTTCCAAACCCTTGCGGTGCCCACCGTTTCCACCTTCTGCGAGAATTTCCAGGGCTATGCCAACGGAAGCCTGCCAAACGGCATGTACCGTCCATGGGTATTCGACAACCTGCCCCGCATCACCAATGAGGGAAACCCGGGCAACTGCATGACCTTCCGCACCTATCATAACTACACCAACGACTCCAACAGCACCCTGCTGGTGATGCCATTGCTGGAAGAGAGCACCCTGACAGGGCTAACGCTGAACTTCGACTTGCGGCAAGCCTATAACGACAACCAAAGTCACTGGACCGTGGGCATCATGACCGACCCCTACGACACCAGCACCTTCGTAGCCATCGGCGACACCAACCCCACCACCAGCTGGCAGCGATACAGCCTGCCCCTTTCTACCTATGGTGGCACTGGCCGTTACATAGCCTTCCACTATCATTACCACCGCCCACCCAATAACTACTACAACAACTACGCCTATCTGGACAACATCACCATTGAGCGATGCGGCGTAAGCGGCATGCAGCTCTACAGTGTCACGGCCCACGACGCCTGGCTGCGGTGGGACTCCCATGGCAGCACGGCAAGTGTCGAGGTGGTATACGGACCCGCTGGCAGCGACTCCACCACCCTGATAGCCAATGCCACCTCGCCGCTGCATCTGGACAACCTCACCCCCGGCACCACCTACCAATACAGCGTCAAGGCCCATTGCGTCGGGAGTGTCCAGACCTGCGACCAAGAGAGCTACACCTTCATCACCCGCACCGACAGCATCATGCCGGGGTTCTGCGAGGGTTTCGACTGGATGGGCACCGGGGCGCTGCCCTCCCCATGGACCCGTTTGCAAACTTACAGCTATCAGCCGCGAGTAATCAATAACAGCAACCCCATCTACTGCACCAGCCCCAACCAGTCCGTCGAATTCTATTGCTGCGACGGGCTGTCCGACGGCAACTTCCTCGTCATGCCTGCAGCGGAAAACAGCGTGGCTGGGGGCGTGGTGTCGTTCAACCTGCGCTGCAACACCTCCGACATACGAGGGCGGGTACGCCTGACCGTGGGGGTGATGACCCTGCCCTACGACAGCACCTCTTTCGTACCGTTGGCCACCATCTACCCGACCTACCAATGGCGGCGCTACTCGGTGGACCTCAGTGGCTACACCGGCCCGGCCCGCCACATAGCCTTCCGCTATAAGAGTCTCAACGGCTGCCACTACTGCTACATGGACGACCTGGGCTTCAGCCAGTGCCGCCCCTCCGACCTGCAGGCCACCATGGTCACCGACCAAAGTGTGCGCCTCAGCTGGGGTGCCAGCGGCACCACCAGCGGCACCACCCGCTACACGGTAGAATACGGCCCCGAAGGATTCACCCGTGGCATGGGCACTTTCCTGTACACCACTGCCACCACCCTCACCGTCACCGGGCTGACCAATAGTACCAATTACCGTTTCTATGTGTGGGCCTCCTGTCAGGACAGCAACCTCTGCCAAGAGGACTACGTCACGGTCCGCACCCTCGACGAGATGCTTCTGCCACCCTTCTGCACCTCGTTCGACAATGTGGCCACGGGCCAGCTGCCCACGGGATGGACCCGCCCCTACGGCGACGAGTATCCGCGGATTTCCGACGCGCGCTACCGCTCATCCTCGCGCTCGCTGGTGTTCTATTCCTACAAATGCAACAACTGGAGCGACCGCACCTCCATGGCGGCCATGCCCATGGTGGGCCTAGACGACATCAGCCAGCTGTATGTAGACTTCTACTACTATAACGAAAACAGCAATGCCAGCCTCGAAGTCGGCATCATGACCAATCCCAACGACACCAATACCTTCACCGTGCTCCACACCATCCACAGCCACGGAGGCTGGGCACGTGTCAAGCGCAGCATGGCCGCCTACAGCGGCAGCGGACGCCACCTTGCCTTCCGCTACAAGGCCGGCCACTGCTCCAGCGGCTACGCATACATAGATGACCTTACCCTCCGCACCTGCGCCATCACCTCCTGTAGCTTCAGTGGGCTGGGCCCAGAAGGAGTTGACGTGCGGTGGAGTGCCACACCCGGCACCGAGGGCGTGTGGATGACCTACTCGCCCGGTGGCGGCAGCCCCACCTTCCATACCTCCAGCCCCATCCATATCGCGGGGCTGGCTTCCGCCACCCAGTTCGAAGTAAGGCTATGGCCCCAGTGCGACAGCGTGGCAGACAACTGCAACTACGAAAGGTTGGTGGAGGAAACGCTGCACCCCGAGATAGACATCCCTTTCTGCAGCAACTTCGACAATCTGGCCAACAACGGCTTCCCCAACAACTGGCGCCGGCTCTCCACTGTCGGCAGCAACTACCCCCGCTCCGTCAGCAGCCCCAACCACAGTCCCAACAACTCCTTGCAATTCTATGCCACCGACTCGCTCTTCAGCCTTGCCGCACTGCCCACCATCAACTCCCGCAACAGCTGTCTGGCCACCAACCAGCTGTACCTGAACTTCTGGACCTACTTTAGCGGCAACAGGTCGCAAGGTCGGCTGGTGTTGGGCGTAATGGAAAGCATACTTGACACCAACAGCTTTGTGGCCGTCGACACCATCAGCAGCGACGTTCAGGGCTGGACGCATCACACTGTCTCCCTTTCCGCCTACGCTGGCAACAGCCATATCATTGCCTTCAAGTTCCTCTCGGCCAACGGCTACTGGTGCGAGTGTTTTGTCGACGACCTCTGTGTGGAACGTTGCGTGGCTGCCGACGTCGAGATCTCCGACATCACCCAGAACTCTATCACCATCACCTGGACCGGTAGCGGCACCCAGGGCCTTATCATAGAGTATGGCGAGCAGGGCTTCGCCCACGGACACGGCATCATGGACACCATCACCACCAGTCCCTACACCCTCACTGGCCTCAACGAACTCACTACCTACGAGTTCAACTTCATCAGCCTCTGCCAGTGCGACATGACCGGAGCCACCTATCCCGTCGGTGGCGGCAGCGGCGGTGTGGCTGGCGGCGGCAGCTGGGGTGGCGGCGGTGGCGGCTGGGGTGGCGGCACCGGTTTCGTCATCACCACCCAGGCCCATCTCCTCGAAGTGCCTTACTGCGAGTCGTTCGATAGCTTCGACACCCTTTCGTTCATCCCCAGTTGGCGCCGCATCCCTGGCTCTTCCCATCTCTTTCCGGCCCTCACCCATGCCAGCCACCACAGTGGCAACTACGGCATGGCCCTATACACCACCACCGACACCGCCACCTACCTTTCGCTTCCCCCGCTTCCCCTTGGCACCACGCAGCAGATGGTCATGACCTTCTTTGCCTACGCCACCAACTACTACGCCACCAGCACCAATGCCCTCCACGTGGGTGTTATGGACAACCCCGACGACCCCTCCACCTACACCGAGGTGGCTGCCCTGCGCCTTGCGGCCACCGGCAAATGGCAGCAACTCAGTGTCGACTTCGCCAACTATGTCGGCACCGGCCAGTACATCACCTTCCGTTTCAAACCCATCTACAACAGCTACACCTACTATATCGACGACCTCTATGTGGGGCGTTGCGGTGTGACCGATGTGCAGTTTGCCACCACACCCTCCAGTGTGCAGGTGTCTTGGACACCGTTGCACACCCCCACCTCCGTCACCATCCAGTACGGTCGGCAGGGCTTTGCCGACGACAGCACATACATCCCTACCACCATCACCACCACCTCCAATCCCTACACCATCACCAGCATCGACCCCGACAGCAACTACGACTTCTACGTCTCCGCCCACTGCAGCGACACCGACGACGCCCTCTGCACCCCCGTGGTCTACACCCTCAACCCCATGCTCTACGCACCCTACTGCACGGACTTTGAAGATGTACCTAGCGGCGCACGGCCCGATGACTGGCGCGTGCTGCGTGGCCGCGCCCAGTACCCCGTGGTCGAAACCCAATTCGGCGAACAAATCCTCGCCTTCTATCCCTGCACCAACGACCCCAATGTGGTCATGATGCGGCCGCTGCCCTCGGGCGACTCCCTACAAGGCAAATGGGTCTATGCCCGCTTCTCCACCCAATACGCCGACTATATCTTCCTCGACTTCGGCACCCTCGACGACACCACCAATGTGAACACCTTCGTGCAAATGGGCAGCATGGCGGGCAGTGCTAACGAACAAATCAAGGAGTACAACGTGCAGCTCTCCGCCAGTGGCCCCGTCGGCAACCGCTTTGCCATCCGCGCCCGCTGCACCTCGGGATGCCGCTGGATAAGGCTGTCCGACCTGGTGTTGGCCAACTACCCTTACCCCACAGGCCTGCGCAGCAACATCTATGGCAACAGCTCGCGGCTCATCGCCTGGGACAACCTCTACGGCAATGCCTACTACACCATCGAATATGGCCACGGCGACCGCTGGCAGACCCTCAGCAGCGACAGCTGCCAAGCCCTCCTCACCGGACTTGAGGGCGGCACCGCATACGAGGTCTATTTCATCTCCCCCTCAGGCGAACGCCTCTGCCTGCCCTATCGTTTCCAGACCCCCGATGCCGTCCCGCTGCCTTTCTGCGAGAATTTCGACCAGTACGGCAACCTGGTGGTCCCCACAGACTGGTACAGCCATAGCTCTTATGGCGACAGCTACCCTCGAACCTACAGTAGCGCCTATAACAGCTGCTGCCGTACCCTCGACTTCTACTGCGACAACAGCCACCTCCAATACACCGCCATGCCCGACTTCGATGTCGACAGCGTGCGCTTCCTCGACCTGCAGTTCAACCTCCGTATCGAGAATGTCAACAACACCAAGCTCATCGTAGGTGTCATGGACGACCGCACCGACTTCGCCACCTTCGTACCTGTCGACACCCTCCGAAACCCCTCCAGCAGCACCTACTTCCACCAGCATATCACCCTTAGCAATTACCACGGCACGGGACGCTATGTCACCTTCCTCTTCTCCACCACGGGCGGACGTACCTCCATCTTTCTCGACGACCTCTCGGTGTCCGCCTGTCCCTTGCCCGACATCAGCCCGGCAGGTGCCCGCAGCGTAGCGCTCAGGCTTCCCAGCACCGCCGAATCCACCTTTGCCGACCCCGACTACTGGGTAGAATATGGGCCGGCCGGCTGCCAGCCGGGCGACGAAGGCAACAGCCGGGTCCACATCACCGAAAATCCCGCCTTCATCGCACCCCTGACCCCCGACAGCACCTACTCCTTCTATACCCTCTGCAGCCCCGACGGCTCCGCCTGTGCCCCTGTCAATGTCACTATAGCACACGAAGAGCCACTGCCCTACTGCGACGATTTCGACTCCTACAGCAGCGGCCAGATGCCCACAGGCTGGGCCGCCATCCGCGAGGGCAACACCCCCGAACCCTATGTCAACAGCAGCCACCAACTCTTCTTTGGCAACTACTGCCATGCCGTCAACCGCGACTACGCCATCATGCCAGACCTCGATATCGACTCTATACGCAATGTCGAGCTCTACTTCGACCTCTGGAGCGAATATTGGGACTCGCAGTACCTCGTGGTAGGTGTCATGGACCGTCGTGACGACACCTCCACCTTCACCCCCCTCGACACCCTCCAGTGCACTGCCTCCTGTGTGTGGCAGCCGCAGCACGTGTCGCTCAGAAACTATCAAGGTCAGGGCCGTTTTGTTGCCTTCTGCGCCTACCGCACCAGCGGCTGCCTGTACCTCTACATGAAAAACCTCAAGGTCAGCAACCATCCCACCCCCGCCTACGCTTTGGTGGATGCCACCGCCGTGAGGGTCCGTACCGACTGCGCTCGCCCTGTGGACTACTGGGTCGAGTACCGTCCGGCGGACGACAGCCTCTCTCAGTGGGTGCACATCACCTCTTGCGATACGGTCATAGATGGGCTCGAAGCACTCACCGACTACCTCTTTTTCCACCACGCCGACAGTGGCGCGACCACCTGCTTCCCTCCCCAGACCATCCGCACCGCCCAGTCAGTGCCGCTGCCCTACTGCGAGGACTTCGAGCATTTCGAGGTAAACGAACTCAGCGAAGGATGGACCGACATCTACGAATGCAACCGTACCGACCAACTGGCTCACACCTACTACGTCGGCTACAGCTGGATACAGTCCAAGGCACTCGACCTCACCGGCTATTGCAACCAGTGGATTGTCCTGCCCTCCCTGCAACTCGACGGACAGACCGAAGTGCACTTCAGCTGCCGTTTGGGTGTCAACGGCTGTTGGGACCGGCAATACATTGTTGTGGGTACCCTCGGCGACCGTTTGGACCCCTCCACCTTCACCCCCTACGACACCATCCGTTGCACCGCCAACAGCATCATGCAGTGGCAGCATGTCAGCCTCAACGGCCTGGATGGGCATGCCGCCAACATCGCATTCCATTACATCAACACCGTCGGCAGCTACTCGCTCTATATGGACAACATCGTCATCTCCCCCTTGCCGCAACCCACGGCAAGGCTGGTGGCCTCCAACGCCATAGAGTTGAGCATCGATTCTGCCTACACTTCGCGCGACTACTGGGTGGTGCTCACCGCTGCCGACAGTCTGGACACCCTCATCCATGTCGACACCAACCCCTACCTCATCACTGGCCTCGATGAGCTAAGCCTGTACCAGATCGATTTCTACTACGACAGCCTCACGCAGTCGTGCTATCCCCCGGTGAGTATCAGCACCTCGCGCCTACAAACCCTGCCCTATTGCGAAGAGTTTGCCACCTATGGCACCGGCAATGCCGTTTTCCCAACCGGGTGGGCCCGTTTCAACAACGAGGGCTACGACTCCCGTGAGTATGTGGCCTCCAATAGCTCTGCGGCCGACAGCAGGGTGCTGAGCTTCAACATCTACCTCAACAGGTCGGCCATAGCCGTCCTCCCCGATATGGACATTCCCGACATTCGTAACCTGTTTCTGCGGATGGAAATGAAATGTTCCTCCACCCCCGAAAACCTGATGGTCGAGGTGGGTGTCATGCGGGACCAATACGACACCAACAGCTTTGTCGTCGTGGACACCCTGCGGAGCAGCCTTTCCAACACCTGGGAAGAGCGCACCGCCTCTCTGGCAGGCTATTCCGGTGATGGTCGCTTCCTCGCTTTCCGTGTCAAAAACCTCTCCAACAGTTGGAAGTATCTCTATATCGACCGGCTGGAAGTACTCGACTGCGACATACCGCAAGGTGTTAGGGCCACCCTCAACCGTCACAACATAGTGAGGGTAAATGCCGACCAACAAACCCACACTGGCTTCTGGGTGGAATATGGCCCCGACGGCTTTGCCCAAGGCTCCGGCACATTCTTGAGGGCAGACACTTTGCCTGTCGATGTTCTTCTCGCCGAACAAACCACCTACGACTTCTATTTCTACTGCGACACCGCCGTCCCCACCTGTCTGCCCAAACAGACGGTCACCACACTGCCTCCGCCACTCTCCGTGCCCCTATGCTACAATTTCGACACCTGCCGCAACAACCACATGCCCTACGGATGGCGCAACATGCGGGTGCCTGAGGAGTATGGCAACGACTGTTATGTGTATAGCGATGTCAGCCATTCGGCGTCACGTTCGCTCCGCTTCTGCTCCAACTACACCACCCGCACCCCCATCGCCGTCATGCCCGACCTGCAGGCCGACAGCCTGTCCGACTTGGCCGTCTCCTTCTGGATGCGCAACGACAACTACGCCACCTTCATCCTCGACCTAGGCGTGATGAACGACCCCTACGACCCCAGCTCCTTCATCACCATCAAACGATTCCAAAACACACAGAACAATACGTGGCAGCAGATGCAGGCCGTGCTCACCGATGCCCCGTCCGATGCGCACTTCATAGCTTTCCGTCTCACCAGAACCAGCGGCAGCTGGTCGTGGCTCTACCTCGACGATATATATGTCAGCACCTGCGGCGCCAGCGACCTGCGTGTGACCGAATTGGCCAGCGACCACATCACCCTCGACTGGAACCAGGCCGGCAGCCCCGACATAACGGTAGAATACGGCCCCGTCGGATTCCTCTCCGGCATGGGCACCACCCTCCATCCCACCCAGCCGCCACTGTCTGTCACTGGCCTCAACAACCTGACAAACTACGAATTTAGGCTTAGGGCCATCTGCAATACCCTTTCCTCTAGTTATTGTCAAAACAACTACTTCGACACCATCACCCTCTTCACCCCTGCCGGTGGCACAGGCTGCGTGGACCCCACCAACCTCACGGCCTCCTACACCTCTTGCACCTATGGCTCATACGCCAATCCTCGTAGCAATCAGGGCGTTCTCAACTTCGGTTCGAGTAGTCCCCTCAGCCGCCACACGGTGCACTACGACACCACCGAGTATGATGTCCGCACCGGCGGTCTGCTGCGTACCGTTCCGCAGGGCAGCGAGGCCTCGGTACGTCTGGGCAACTGGATGACCAACAGCTCCTCGCCCGAGGCAGAGTCGATCACCTACAGCCTCTTTGTCGACCCAGCCTCCTTCGACCTGCTCATTCTTAAATATGCCGCCGTGCTGCAAGACCCCGAGCACAGTGCCTCGCAGCAGCCGCGGTTCAGCATTGAGATTCTTGATGAGGATAATAACCTTATCGATTCCCACTGTGGTGCTGCCGACTTTATTGCCAATGCCCAGCTGGGCTGGAACTTGGCCGCTGGCGACGTCCTGTGGAAAGACTGGACCACTGTGGGTCTGGACATGAGCGCATACGCCAATCAGACCGTCCGCATACGGCTCACCACATACGACTGTGGCGAGGGCAGCCACTATGGCTATGCCTACTTCACCCTCGGCTGCCTGCTCAAGAACATCCT
This sequence comes from uncultured Bacteroidales bacterium, assembly GCA_947168515.1. Taxonomy (GTDB): domain Bacteria; phylum Bacteroidota; class Bacteroidia; order Bacteroidales; family P3; genus Colimorpha. The sequence continues at coordinate 33,544 of CAMVMF010000021.1, read as the reverse complement.
CTCCGAAACCTGTGGCGATGTGGCGGCCAACACCTACACCATGCCTGATGGCTTCAACTACAACTGGTATACCGACACCGTCAACAAAACAACCATCTACAACACCCAAACCGTCACCATCCCGACCGCCAACACCACCTACTACTGCGACCTCAGTTTCGTCGACGATGCCTCCTGCTTTTTCACCATGTCCACCTATGTGGGCACCCGCTATCCGCTCGCGCTCTTCGACTCGGTAGTCACCACCTCCAACTGCCAGTTCCATGTGGCTTTCAACAACCTCAGCACCATCACCAACGACGGTGTCACCCCCATCGGCACCGGCGAAGGGTGCGAATCGGCGTTCTGGGACTTTGGCAACGGCCAAACTTCCACCGAGTACAACGGCAGCACCGTCTACACCACCCCCGGCACTTATCAGGTGATGCTGGTGTCTTATATCGGCGGTGGCTCCTGCACCGACACGATTATCAAACCCCTCGTGCTGCAATATCCCTCCACCACACCCTCTCTGAATGGTCCTACCGACCGTTGCCAGAACGACCCGCCCGACACACTCCGCGTGACGGGGGCCACCTCCTACAGCTGGTCCCCAACACAGCAAGACTCGCTCCTGGTGGTGGCTCCAGAGGTCAGCACCACCTACAGCTGTGTGGTCACCAATCTTGACGGCTGTACAGACACCCTCACCCACCATATCGAGGTGCATTCCACCTACTCGTTTGTGGACAACTTGGCACTCTGTGCCTCCCAGCTGCCCTACCTTTGGGGCGACACCCTGTTAGGCAGCGAGACCTCCTCCGGCACATTCTATTTGGCCCGTACCAGCACCTTCGGATGCGACAGCCTGCACACTCTCAACCTCTCCATCCACAATGCCACCTCTGGCGACACCGCCGCCATGGTCTGCGACAGCCTTGTTTGGTACGGAACGCGCTATACGGAAACTCCGACTGTCCTGCCCACGCATAACCTTACCAACCAATATGGGTGCGACTCTCTGCTAACGTTGCACCTAACGGTGGGACATTCTTCTCATACAACCATCTTCGACACTGTGACCGAAAATGAGCTGCCCTACTACTACGCAGGACTAGAACTGACCAGCGATACCACGGTCCAACTCCTTTTTGCCAACACTGACGCTTGCGACAGCACCATCCTCTTCCACCTCCATGTCCTTTGGAACAATAGGGTTACCCTCCACGACACCGTCTGCGAGAGCCAGCTGCCGCTCATCTGGAACCACCGCACCTTCACCGCTGCAGGCACCCAGTACGACACCCTCACCAACAGCCACGGTGCCGACAGCCTGCTGACCATGGTGCTGCACGTGCTGCCCACCTACGACCTCCATTTCTACGACACCATCTGCAGCAACCAGTCCACCACCTTTGGCGGCAATAGCTATACCGTGGCGGGCATCTACACCGACAGCCTGAGCACCCAAGGCCCGCTTGCCTGCGACAGCCTGCGCACGCTGCACCTCACCGTTTTCCCCACCACCTCGGGCGACACCGCGGCCACCGCCTGCGACCAGTTCACCTGGTATGGTAGGAACTACACCGCTACGGCCACCGACACGCTCTTCCACCACTACACCAATGCCGCCGGCTGCGACAGCACCGTCGTCCTGCACCTGACCGTGCGCCATTCCACCGCCGCCACCTACTACGACACCTGCACCGAGAACCAGCTCCCGCGCAGCTATATGGGCCTCACCGCCCACGGCGACACGGTGGGCGCGACCGTCACCGTGCCCAATGCCGCAGGCTGCGACAGCGTGGTCACCTACCACCTGCACGTCCTCTGGAACAACCGCACCACCCTCCACGACACCGTCTGCGAGAGCCAGCTGCCGTTCACCTGGAACCACCGCACCTTCACCGCTGCAGGCACCCAGTATGACACCCTCGCCAACAGCCTCGGTGCCGACAGCCTGCTGACCATGGTGCTGCACGTGCTGCCCACCTACGACCTCCATTTCTACGACACCATCTGCAGCAACCAGTCCACCACCTTTGGCGGCAATAGCTATACCGTGGCGGGCATCTACACCGACAGCCTGAGCACCCAAGGCCCGCTTGCCTGCGACAGCCTGCGCACGCTGCACCTCACCGTTTTCCCCACCACCTCGGGCGACACCGCGGCCACCGCCTGCGACCAGTTCACCTGGTATGGTAGGAACTACACCGCTACGGCCACCGACACGCTCTTCCACCACTACACCAATGCCGCCGGCTGCGACAGCACCGTCGTCCTGCACCTGACCGTGCGCCATTCCACCGCCGCCACCTACTACGACACCTGCACCGAGAACCAGCTCCCGCGCAGCTATATGGGCCTCACCGCCCACGGCGACACGGTGGGCGCGACCGTCACCGTGCCCAATGCCGCAGGCTGCGACAGCGTGGTCACCTACCACCTGCACGTCCTCTGGAACAACCGCACCACCCTCCACGACACCGTCTGCGAGAGCCAGCTGCCGTTCACCTGGAACCACCGCACCTTCACCGCTGCAGGCACCCAGTATGACACCCTCGCCAACAGCCTCGGTGCCGACAGCCTGCTGACCATGGTGCTGCACGTGCTGCCCACCTACGACCTCCATTTCTACGACACCATCTGCAGCAACCAGTCCACCACCTTTGGCGGCAATAGCTATACCGTGGCGGGCATCTACACCGACAGCCTGAGCACCCAAGGCCCGCTTGCCTGCGACAGCCTGCGCACGCTGCACCTCACCGTTTTCCCCACCACCTCGGGCGACACCGCGGCCACCGCCTGCGACCAGTTCACCTGGTATGGTAGGAACTACACCGCTACGGCCACCGACACGCTCTTCCACCACTACACCAATGCCGCCGGCTGCGACAGCACCGTCGTCCTGCACCTGACCGTGCGCCATTCCACCGCCGCCACCTACTACGACACCTGCACCGAGAACCAGCTCCCGCGCAGCTATATGGGCCTCACCGCCCACGGCGACACGGTGGGCGCGACCGTCACCGTGCCCAATGCCGCAGGCTGCGACAGCGTGGTCACCTACCACCTGCACGTCCTCTGGAACAACCGCACCACCCTCCACGACACCGTCTGCGAGAGCCAGCTGCCGTTCACCTGGAACCACCGCACCTTCACCGCTGCAGGCACCCAGTATGACACCCTCGCCAACAGCCTCGGTGCCGACAGCCTGCTGACCATGGTGCTGCACGTGCTGCCCACCTACGACCTCCATTTCTACGACACCATCTGCAGCAACCAGTCCACCACCTTTGGCGGCAATAGCTATACCGTGGCGGGCATCTACACCGACAGCCTGAGCACCCAAGGCCCGCTTGCCTGCGACAGCCTGCGCACGCTGCACCTCACCGTTTTCCCCACCACCTCGGGCGACACCGCGGCCACCGCCTGCGACCAGTTCACCTGGTATGGTAGGAACTACACCGCTACGGCCACCGACACGCTCTTCCACCACTACACCAATGCCGCCGGCTGCGACAGCACCGTCGTCCTGCACCTGACCGTGCGCCATTCCACCGCCGCCACCTACTACGACACCTGCACCGAGAACCAGCTCCCGCGCAGCTATATGGGCCTCACCGCCCACGGCGACACGGTGGGCGCGACCGTCACCGTGCCCAATGCCGCAGGCTGCGACAGCGTGGTCACCTACCACCTGCACGTCCTCTGGAACAACCGCACCACCCTCCACGACACCGTCTGCGAGAGCCAGCTGCCGTTCACCTGGAACCACCGCACCTTCACCGCTGCAGGCACCCAGTATGACACCCTCGCCAACAGCCTCGGTGCCGACAGCCTGCTGACCATGGTGCTGCACGTGCTGCCCACCTACGACCTCCATTTCTACGACACCATCTGCAGCAACCAGTCCACCACCTTTGGCGGCAACAGCTACGCCGTGGCGGGCATCTACACCGACAGCCTGCGCACCCAAGGCCCGCTTGCTTGCGACAGCCTGCGCACGTTGCACCTCACCGTTTTCCCCACCACCTCGGGCGACACCGTGGCCACCGCCTGCGACCAGTTCACCTGGTATGGGCAGCGCTTCAACGCCACCCCCACCGTCCCACCGACACATATTGTCGCCAATGCCCACGGCTGCGACAGCACCGTAACACTGCGGCTCACCGTCCACTATTCCGACCTACAAATAGACTCCGACACCATTTGCCAGAACGCATTGGCCGACGGATACCAGTGGCGCGACACCACGCTCTATGCCGGCACGACCACTGGCACCTACAGCTATGCTCGCCCCAACCAGTGGGGCTGCGACAGCTTGCTGCACCTCCAGCTGCACGTGCTGCCCAACACCTTCAGTTCCGTCTTCGACACCATCGTGCAGAACCAAGCACCAGCGTGGCAGTATGCCGGCATTCCCGTCACCCACGACACCACCCTTATGGTCGTCACTCTGACCAACCAATGGGGCTGCGACAGCGTGGTCAGCTACAACCTGTTTGTTTGGCCCAACGACTCCACCCGTCGCGACAGCACCATCTGCAGTGATGCCGTAGCCGACTTCCTCTGGCAGGGACATCCGTTTGCCGACACCATCCGCCATACCTTCTTGAACAGACATGGGGCCGACAGCACGGTCACCCTGCTGATGCATGTGAACAGTACCTACACCGTCGATTACTACGACACCATCTGCCAAGGCGGCTATGTCTATTTTGCCGACTCTACCGTGGACACCGAAGGGGACCACATGCACCACTTCCTTTCCGTCGGCTCGTGCGATAGTGTCGTCACGCTGCACCTTACCGTGAACCCCACTTACGACTTCCATTTCTACGACACCATCTATTTGGGTCAATCGGTACAGTTCGAGGGCAACACATACACCCTCCCGGGCGACTACGCCATCCGCTACACCTCGCAGGAGGGATGCGACTCGGTTCTCACACTCCACCTCAAGGACATCACCCTCACCGAAGTGCCTCTTGTCGACAGCATCTGCCAAGGTGACTCCATCTTCTTTGCCGGACGGTACCTCAGCCAGCCGGGCATCTATCGCGACACCGTGGTCGGCCCCGACCCGCTCATGGGCGACACGCTGCTGATACTGACACTCTACGTGATGCCTTACCCCACCATCAGTTTCGACACCTCCCACATTTGCGGTGACAACGCTCACTACAATCTTCTTGTTCATACTGACGCGCCTTATTGGCAGTGGACTTCGTTGCCCTACGACGAAGCCATCGACGACCACGAGGGCGACAGCCTCATCTACCCCAGACCCACCCAAAGCACCACCTACTACCTCTTTGCAGACTATGGCGACACCCCACTGTGTCCCTCTGTCGACAGCATTAGGCTAGAACCTATTCAGACGGTTAGAGCCCTCATAGATGTCAATCCCGACTACCTCACCTACCAACGGCGAGAACTGACCGTGCTTGACGCCATAGGCAATGTGGGTGCACAGCGGCAGTGGCATATTTGGTACTATGATGGTGCCAACTTTGCCGACACCGCCCGAATGCTGCGGTTGGACGTGCCGCTGACGATTGACAGTGTGCTCGTCACCCTGCGCGTGGCTAACGACTTCTGCGCCGACTCCGACACCGTGATGGTCCGCTCTCTCGTTTCCAGCCTCTACTTCCCGAATATCTTCACCCCCTCACTCACGGAGAATAACACCTTCAAGGCCGTGGGTGACAACATCCATGACTTTGAGATATGGATTTACGACCGTCGGGGCGACCTGGTGTTCCACAGCACCACCATCGAGCAGCCTTGGGACGGCACCCACGACGGAGTACCCTGTCAGCAGGCCGCATACGTCTACAAGTGCCGATACACCACCACCCTGGAACCAAAAGCAAACCAGTCAGTCACTGGCACAGTAACCCTGATACGATAGCAGTGCGCGGTGTGCAATGAATGATGAATCTTAGGCATTATTCATTGCACACCTCACACCTCTCCATTCTCACCTCTCAATTCTCCATTCTCAATTCTCCATTCTCACCTCTCAACTCCTGCCCGTCCACCCTTTTAGTTTTTAGTTTTTACCTTTTACTTTGCAAAAATGCCAATAAACTTTTTAGTTTTTAGTTTTTACCTTTTACTTTGCCAAGTATCACGAGGATAAAAATACGTGAATATACGTGAGATACGCGGAGCTAACCTTCAAAAACCTTTTAGTTTTTAGTTTTTACCTTTTACCTTTAAGAAATTCTCCATTCTCAATTATTTTCCGTACCTTTGCAAATTCAAATCAAATGTATAAACGAACCAATTTGTGATGGCAAGCAAGTCGAAATCTGTATTTTCCGATTATCTCAGCATTGTAGTAGGAAGCTGCATTGTCAGCGTGGGCTTTGTCCTTTTCATCAATCCGTATAAGTTTGTCCCCGGCGGCGTGTTTGGAGCCAGCATAGTGCTGCACAATCTTTTTCCACAACTGCAGGTGGGCACCTTCAGCTATATGATCAGCATCCCGTTGCTCATCCTATCGTATTTCTTTTTGGGCAAGGGTATCGGCCTCAAGACCCTCTTTGCCACCCTTATCACCCCGCTGATAATGAATGGGCTGTCCTCGCTTGTCTACCCGACGGCCGAGGCGTTGCAGTCGTTGGACCCTGCCCAGTTGCTCGGAGGGGTGCTCAACCTTTCAGACCACCTTATCGTGGCTGCCATCATCGGGCCGGTGCTGGTGGGTGCCGGCTCCGCCTTCATCGTTGGCCGCGGGGCTACCACCGGTGGCACCGACATCATAGCCATGATATTGCAAAAATACCTGCGCGTCAGGTTCTCAAACGCCCTCATCTGCACCGACGGCATTATCGTGCTGGTGGGTCTGCTGGTCATTGGGTTTGGCGTGGGCACGGGCCATGGTCCCGAGGGCGGCTCTTCCTGTATTCTTTCGCTCTATTCGTTGCTTTGCATCTTCCTTATGTCCAAAACGTTGTCGTATGTGGTCTCGGGCACCAAGGACGATAAGATTGTCTTTATCATTACCAAAAAACGCAACGAGCAGCTGCGCCAGTTCATCCTCGACAATATAGACCGCACGGCCACCATCCTCAACAGCGAGGGGCTCTACTCTCTCGAACCCAACAGCACCTTCTTCATGGTGGTGCCATTGCGTCAGGTGGAATCCATCACCACCGCCATCCGCGACTTCGACCCCAATGCCTTTGTGGTGGTCACCGATGCCTACGATGCCTACGGCAAACGCTGGAAAGCCTTCCCCGACAAGAACACCATAGTGATAAAATAGTGTCGGGGAAGGCCTTGACAATACTCCAATGGTTGAAGAGTTTAGTAGTTAATGGTTTAGTAGTTGTCGCGACCCCCGCCCTCTCAACTCTCAATTCTCAATTCTCAACTCTCCATTCTATTTCATGCACATCTCGTAAATCCTCTTCACGTCCTCTTTGGCCAGGGGTTTGAAGGCATACTGTGTGCCCCCGTTCTTGACGGCCTTTTCGGCCATGGAGTCGAAGTGGGTTTGGTCGATGCCCACTTCGGGCAGGGTGGATTTCAGCGACAGCTGGTTGAAGAGGAAGTCTTTGAGAGCCTCGATGCCCTTGTGCGCCACCTCCATCTTGTCGCTGCCGTGTATGCCAAAGACGTTTTGGGCAAACTGTACGTATTTGTCCACCGTGGTGTCGTCCAGGCAGTATTCCATCCATCGGGGGGTGAGGATGGCCAGCCCTAGGCCGTGAGTGATGTCGTAGACAGCGCTCAGCTCATGCTCCATGGGGTGGCAGCTCCAGGCTTGGCGTTTGCCGCCGTCGATAAAGCCGTTGATGGCCCAGGTGCCTGTCCACATCAGCTCGGCACGGGCTTTATAGTTCTCCGGCTCCTTCATGGCGATGGGGGCGTACTTGACAATGTTGCGCATCAGTGCTTCCATAAAGCCGTCCAGCATTTCGAAATCCTCGTTCATGTTGAAGTAGACCTCGATGATGTGGCTCATCATGTCGGCGGAGCCGCAGGCGGTCTGGTAGGCATTGACGGTGAAGGTGGTGGTGGGGTCGAGGAAGGAGGCCTTGGGCTGCAGGCAGGGTTCTAAGCGTCCTATTTTGTCGTTGGTGGCGGGATTGGAGATAACGCCGCCGCAGTCCATTTCGGAGCCTGTGGCCGAGAGGGTCAGCACGTCCAGGATAGGCAGGGCTTCGGTCAGCGGGGCCCATTTGTCGCTGAAGAAGTCCCAGGGGTCGAAGTCCACCTTGGCCCCGGCGGCAATGAACTTGGTGCAGTCGAGGGTGGAGCCGCCGCCCACGGCCAGCACCACGTCGATTTTATGTTCTTTGCACAGGCGTGCGCCTTCGCGTACCGACTCGATGCTGGGGTTAGGCTTCACGCCCGACAATTCGAAGAGGTCCAGATTGCTGGCCTTAATCTCTTTTACTACTCTGTCGTACAGTCCGGTACGTTTTATAGAGCCGCCACCGTATACCATCAGTACGCGCTGGCCGTATTTCTTCAGTTCGGGTCCGAGGTTCTTCAACTGGTCTTTGCCAAAATATACCTTGGTGGGTATATTATAAATAAAATCGTTCATAGTATTGTATTTAATTATTTGTAAATTAATGTTTTCCTGTTATTGTTACGCTTTTCGGGTTGAGTTGCAAAGATACAATCTTTTTTTCAAATCTGCAATTTGCGCAATAAAAAGGCCATCGCTTCCGTTATATTCTTATAGGGACTTCTATTAATAACTTTTGAACACGGATTGCACGAATCTAACGAATTTATTATCTGAATCTTCATGCTGGCATGATAACGAATAAAACGAATTTTTAGAAGCCCCCTTATATTCTTATAGGGACTTCTATTAATAACTTTTGAACACGAATTGCACGAATCTAACGAATTTTTATCTGAATCTTCATGCTGGCATGATAACGAATAAAACGAATTTTTAGAAGTCCCCTTGATAACTTTTGAACACGAATTGCACGAATCTAACGTTTTCGTTAAGCCGAACGCAGACAAGCTTGCTTGTATGCTGAGGCGAGAAAACGTCTGTTGAAAACTAACGAATTTATTATCTGAATCTTCATGCAGGCATGATTACGAATAAAACGATTTTTTAGAAGTCCCCTTATTATTCACCAAAATACTTATCATGAAAAAGATTGTACTTTTTGTTTGTGTTGCACTGCTCTTCGGGGCGTGTGGATCCCAAAAGAAGACTGATGAGACAACGCACACCCGCTCCTTGGTGCTTTATTACTCCCAGCTCGGTTCCACGCGGCAGGTGGCTAAGCTGATTAAAGATAAGGTGGGTGCCGATATCGAGGAGATTACGTTGGTGACCCCATACGACACCAGCTTCCAGAAAACCATTGAGCGTTGCAACCAAGATCGTGCGGCGGGCATCCTGCCAGACATCCATCCCATCCAGAGCGTGCTGGCAGACTACGACACCATTTATCTTGGCTATCCTATTTGGTTTGGCACCTATGCTCCTCCTATAGCCTCTCTGCTGCGGGAGGTCGACTTCACCGGCAAGGTCATCGTGCCTTTCTGTACCTTTGGCAGCGGCGGTGTGGAAGCCAGCCGCGACAGTCTGCTGCAGCAGCTGCCCGAGAACCTAGTCTTGGAAGGGTATGGAGTCCGTGCTGCCCGTGTGGGTGCTGCGGCAGCTGAGCTTGAGCCCTGGCTGATTCGTATCGAAGCCCTGCCGGGCGAATTTGTCCCCATGCCCGAATTTACAGCTATGAAACCTCTCACGCCCGAGGCTAAGGCGCTGTTCGACGAGGCTTGCGGTGACTATCCTATGCCTTTAGGCACGCCGGTGGGCGTAGCCCGGTGTGTGGAGCCAGACACCAACCTGGTGTGCTTCGAGACCCATCAGGTCCGTCGCTCAGGCGACACCTCCGTCAGCTTTATCCATGTGCTCAAATCGGCTTCGGGTAAGGCGGAATTCATCAAGGTGGTGAGGTGATGCTTTGTGGCTGCTTCAGCTGTTGATTAGTTCAACCAGCCTGTCCACATCTGCTGCTGTCGTGGCCCAGCTGGTGACAAAGCGCACGGTGGTTTCGCTCTCGCCCCGTGGGCCCCAGTTCTCGAAGGAGACTTCTTTCCGCAGGCGGTCCATCAGCTCGTTGGGCAGGACGAAGAACTGCTGGTTGGTAGGGGAGGGGAAGGCCACCCGGATACCGCGGGCCACAAAGGCTTGGCGGATACGCATGGCTTGTTCTACGGCGTGGTGGGCAATCTTTTGGTAGAGCCCATCGGTGAAGAGTGTTTCGAACTGCACCCCCTGCAGACGGCCTTTGGCTAGTAGGGCTCCGTGTTGTTTGACCAGCTCGAAGAAGTAGGGCAGCCGCTCCGGGTTGGGGGCCACCACGGCTTCGCCGAAGAGGGCGCCCACCTTGGTGCCACCAATATAGAACACGTCGCACAGCCGCGCTATGTCCGCCAGCGTATAGTCGGCCCCTTGTGCCGCCAGGCCGTAGCCCAGGCGGGCCCCGTCGAGGTATAGCGGTATGTTGTGGCGGTGGCAGATGCCGCTGAGGGCTTCCAGTTCGGCCAGGCTGTAGATGGAACCCAGTTCGGTGGGTTGTGTGATATAGAGCATACCGGGGGCCACCATGTGGTGGTAGGTGTCGTCGCTGTAGAAAGATGTTATGTACTTTTCCACCTCGTCGGCATCCACCTTGCCACCGTGCGAGGGGAGGGTGAGCACTTTGTGGCCGCTATGTTCTATGGCTCCGCTTTCGTGAACGTTGATGTGGCCCGTTTCGGCGGCCAACACTCCTTGATGCCGCAGCAGTAGGGCATCGATGACGGTGGCGTTGGTCTGTGTGCCGCCTACGAGGAATTGCACTAGGGCATTGGGTGCCTGGCAGGCCTGGCGTATCAGCTGGCGGGCGTTGGCGCTGTGTGGGTCCTCGCCGTAGCCCACGGTGTGTTCGAGGTTGGTCTCCATCAGGCGGCGCATCACCTCTGGATGCGCCCCTTCCATATAGTCGCTGTCGAAATAAATCATGTCTTAGAAGTGTATCGTGTATCTTTTATTTTGCAAAAGTACACAAAAAAAACGAATAAAAGAGAAACAACGGCGGGAGCCACTCAGAATTCAGAATTTAGTAATCGTTAAAAAATAAGGTAAAATGATGTTATGGGGACTTCTATTAATAACTTTTGAACACGAATTGCACGAATCTAACGTTTTCGTTAAGCCGAACGCAGACAAGCTTGCTTGTATGCTGAGGCGAGAAAACGTCTGTTGAAAACTAACGAATTTATTATCTGAATCTTCATGCAGGCATGATTACGAATAAAACCAATTTGTAGAAGTCCCCTTATGCATTAGAGCGCGTCTCACCGAGACGCAATATAGTATTGATTTACTGCGCCCCACACTTTGTGCGGGGTTATTAAGAGTAAACCCCTATGGGGTTTTATTGTATCACCTTATTTTTTAATCATCACTTAGAACTCAGAATTACAACGGCGGCAGCTACTCAGAATTCAAAATGTATAATTCAGAACTTTTTATTCCTCTGTTTTACTGTTCTGAGTGCAGTCAATAATGGAAACTCCAAGTTCGGAAAAACCGTCCCGTACTACAACACTGACTGCACGTTTGTGGGTTGTGTTGTTCTCATCTACCTGAAGGGTGACAGTGCAGTCTTTGGCGGTTGCAACGAACCAGTCGCCAACAATTATTCCATCGGCTGGGGTTATCTTGTCACTTTTGTATATAACTGAGTCTCGATTCCCGTCTACCGTCTCATAAATCCAATATTCGGCATCGCGCAACCACATTTCAGTTTCATGGATTAGTGTGTATTCGATAGTCTGTGCCTCATAACTGATTTCCCTCGGACCGTTAAAAGTATTGACAGGACTTTTTTTTCCACAACTTGTGACTAATAAACAAATAGTTGCTAGCATGATGGATATTGGCAACTTGGGTGCAAAATGCTTTCTGATAAAAAATAAATATCTCACAATGAGTATGTTATTACTCTATAGTTAAACGTATAATTGTAAGATTCGGAATCTTTTGTGTGGTCATTCTTGCCCAAGTCGATTTCAATGCTCGAAGTAATCTTTTTTACAACCTATAATTATAAAAACTAATGATGAAAAAATGGTGAGTAGGATTTTTTTTCATTTTTTTTCATGAGTTTTTTATTGTAAAATATCTTTATTATGATGGCTAAAGCCATTATTCTCAACCTAATACTTGGTATTTGATATATAGCACTTTTTTTGCAAAGATATTAAAATTAATCGAATGAAAATAATATTTCTTGATATTTTTTTTCAATATGTTGATTTCCACTATTATTTATTGTTTTGTTTCCGTTGAAATGGTTGTTTCCTTGCAGGAACTTCGTTTGGTGAGGCATGACGAAAGATTTGTCATTTTGAAAAGTAAAAGGTAAAAACTAAAAACTAAAAAGTTTGATGGCAATTTTGCAAAGTAAAACACCCCTCAACTCAAAACCCTCAACTCTCAACCCTCAACGGCCCCGCCCATCCTTTTAGTTTTTACTTTATAGTTTTTAAATTAAAAAAGCCGGGGAGGTGGTGACCTCCTCGGCTTGCGATGATGGATGGACGACGGTTATTTGATTTCAATCTGTCGCATTTGGGCCTTTTTCTCCTCTTCTTGGAGTTTGGGCAGGGTGATGTGGAGCACACCGTGTTGTACCGTGGCCTCGATGGCCTCTTTCTTCACGTTCTCGGGCAGGGCGAAGAGCTGCTTGAACTGCAGACGGCTGAACTCGTGGCGGAGGTAGTGGCGGTCTTTGTTCTCATCTTTCTTCTCTTCCTTCTTGGCCATTTCCACGATGAGGTTATTTTCGCTATCGATGTTAATGCTCAAGTCATCTTTTGACAGGCCGGGCACGCAGAGTTCGAGTTCGTAGTTCTTGTCGCTTTCGCTCACGTTCATCTTAGGCATCGAGCCTTCATCAGTGAAATTGTCCCAATTCATCAACTCGTTAAACAGCGAGGGCATCAAATCTTGATTTCTTTTTGCGAGTAACATAGCTTAAATCTCCTATAATTATAATTGTTCTTTGTTTGTCTTGCCTGCCTTCTTTTCGTCGGCAGACACCTATGTTATTGCAAGTCGGATGCCATCAAGACTCTTAGACGACAAAATTTCGCCACCGGCTACATTTTGTCCACTTTTCGTGCCATTATTTCGCCAAAAGAACTCCTGCCACGCCCACCCTTTTAGTTTTTACTTTATAGTTTTTAAATTAAAAGGGTTGAGAGGACTGGGCTATTTCTTTTGCTTGCCGGTGAAGGTCACTTTCTTCTCTGACATGGTGAAGTTGGCGGTGAGTGTGCCGCCACGCAGGGTGCCGTGGAAGTTGGTGACGGTCTTCTTGGGGTAACTCTTTTCACCCGCTGTGGGTACGATGTCTGTGCCGGTGAGGGTGAGGTTGCCGTCGCGGTCCTTCTTCACGGTGAGTCCGGCAATGCTCATGTCTACCCGCACGGGCATCATCTTGGCATATTTCACTCGCTGCAACACCAGGGTGCCGCGGCCTTGTGCGTCCACCTTGAGGGTGCAGGTGATGTTTTTCTGTTGGAACGTGGCAATGCTCATATTGCCTACGAATGACTGTGCCTGCAAGGCCATGCCCAGCATCAGCGCAAATAGTAGTGTGATAACTCTTTTCATGCCCTAATAACGTGGAAAGTAATTTATTATTGTGTGGTTTTACAGGAACGCATCTCCGCCGGTTGGCCTTGCCTGGTCACCATCCTTTTTCACCCTGCAGGGGCAAGTCGCTCGCTGGCCGCCACTGGCACTACAGAAAGAAAAAAGCTGCTGCAGCCTTAGCTACAGCAGCCTTAATCAATCTCTTTTTAGAATGCTAGGAGGGCCTTACAAAAGTAACCCAAGATGGGGTAATGCCAGTGCCAGTCGATATGCTGGTTTCGACGTTTGAACTGCACGTGATGGTACAGTGATGCGAGGTGGAGGCGAAGTTGGTGAACATACCGCCTTTGTCGCTAGGCACTACAAAGTTTGTGTTGGACAGGTTAAGGGCAGTGATATTCCTGCAATTGTAAAACATATGGTTCATATATACGACACTTCGGGTGTCGAAAGTGGATAGGTCGAGCGATTGTACCCCACACCCGTAAAACATAGAGCTCATATCCGTCACACTTTGGGTGGTGAAGGTGGTAGGTAACGTTAGTGTGGTAAGTGCCTGACAATCGCGGAACATTGACTTCATTGTGGTGACATTGCCAGTAACGAAATTGGGAATGACCAGCGAGGTTAGTTTTTTGCATTCTTGGAACATCGATTCCATATTAGTGACGCTGCCGGTGGAGAAAGTGGAAAGGTCGAGACTGGTGATTTTTTCGCAACCCTTGAACATGGTTTGCATGCTAACCACTCTGGGGGTGGTGAATGTGGAGGGGAAGTTGATGGCGGTCAGTTCCTTGCATTGATAAAACATTTGGTTCATATATTCTACATTGGCCGTGTTGAAATTCGAGATGTCTATATCGGTCAGGGCTTGGCAGTTATTAAACATAGAACTCATATCTGTTACATTGCCAGTGCTGAACGATGCTAAGTCCAACTCTGTCAAGTGAGAGCAGCTAGAGAACATACTTTTCATTGTGGTAACATTGGTGGTGTTGAAAGAGGATACGTCCAGGCTGGTCAGTCCCGAGCAGCCTTCGAACATGGAGTTCATGGACCTCACCTGCTCTGTGCTGAAGTTGGAGAGATTCAGCGTGTTTAGCCCCGAACAATCCTTAAACATGGTAGCCATGTTGGTAACGCCAGAGGTGTTGAGACCAGATATGGCAAGGTTGCTCGTTGTCAGACCGCTGCAGCCATTGAACATAGCGTACATTGTCTTCACATTTTCGGTATTGAACACCGAGAGGCCCAGGCTGGTCAGTCCGCTGCATCCCCTGAACATCTCACTCATGTTGTACACGTTGTCGGTGCAGAACCCTTCGCAGAATTCAATGCTGGTCAGTCCGCTTTTGTTTTTGAACATGCTTTGGCAGCTGGGGTGTGCGTTCATTTTTTCCGAAGGGGTCGAAACCACCCAGGTGGTGCCTTGCAGGTTGCCGTAGATGGGGGCGCTGCCCGTGGTCTGCAGGGCAGTCCCCGAGTTGACGCTGGTGTTGCCGCATTCAAATCGTACCGCCGTGGCTTCGTCGGGTATGTGGAGTACAAAGGCTGTGCCTGTTTCGAGGGTGGCAAAGGTGCTCATGTGCTCGTCCAGGGTGGTAGTGATGGAGACGATGCTGTTGTGATTTAGGTGGGCATTGCTTACGGTGTAGCTCTGCTGGCCTATGGAGGTCTCCACTTCGATGTCCACATTGTCGGGGGTGGCGAATTCGGGCACGACAATGTCGAACACGGCCTGTGTCGGTGTGTTGCCAGTTGGGGGCAGCAGGGGCTCCATGACCGTGCCGTTGGCTTTGGCGAGGCTGACGGTGTTGCTGCCGTTGGTGATGGCTATCTTGTCCGTGGTGCCGTTTCCAGCCACCGTGGCACTGCCCATGCCACTGATGGGGGTGGCAGAGGTGCTGAGGGTGATTTTCTTCACCCTGAGGGTGTCGCCAGGCCGGCTGTTCTCCACTGTTACCCTCACAATGGAGCAGAGGTTGTGGAAATTGAGAGTGTTGCCGCTGCTGACATAAGCACCCATGGGCACGTTGACCTTCTGTCGTCCGTTGCGCCTCTCATACACCTGCTGGGGATTGAGGGTCACCGCCACTTGGCTGCCCGAACTGATGTCGGCTCCCGAGGCAACAATGTCGGCAGGGTATATGGCGCAGTAGGGAGCCGCTGAACTGACATCCGCTATCTCGGCATAGGAACCGTTGACCCGCGACAGGGCGTAGGCTTGGTCGTTCACGTATACCTGGTCGTCGGCATGCCAACGGGGATAGCGGTCGTCGTCAATATACACTTTCGAATCCTTGTCGATAACTGCCGTCAGCGTAACGGCATCTTGTTCCTTTTGGCAGCTAGTAGCCACAGCCGCCGACACCAACAAAGCGCAAGCATAAATAAGCTTCTTCATCTTCTGTCCTTTCTTTATTGGTTGATGTAATTGCCGGTGACGATCCACGAATCTTCACCAGTCTGTTGGGCAAACTGTTGGGTGCCGTTGTTCAGTTCGACAGCACCTACCTTAAGGGGGGAGTTAGCAAAGCCACTCTCCACCTGAAAAGCAACCACCTTTACGGCGGGAGAATTGTACATTGTTTTTTCCTTTTTTTCCATCTTTTTGTTTTCCTTTTTTATGGCCTATGTATCAATTGGACTAAATGAAAAATAAATGTATGTTTATTAGTTGTTTATTAATCCATTGGGTGAATAAAAATATGTAGTTCCGAACGGCAAAGATACAAAAAAATCCTTAAACGGTTGAAAAAAAAACTGGTTTTTTCATCCCTGCTGTTGTTTCTTCGGTAAGAGGTAGCGGATGGCAATCAGCCAAACGCCAACTGTCTCCACCCTAGTGAGAAGCACCCGTTCTGCTGTCCCCCTTTTGCCTTCTGAACCCCATTCTCAATTCTCAACTCTCAACTCTCAACTCCTGCCCCGTCCATGTGTCCGTTAAAAAAACATAAATCTTGCATCCTCGTGAGCGTTTTTGCCGATTATTTACGCCTAATATAGCAGTAATGAACAACGACAGGGAAAAGGCATTTGACGAACTGGTGTGGCGCCACCGGGATCTGATATGGCATATCTGCTCCGACTACAGCCTCAGTGCTGCATGGGAGGTGGAGGATGCTGTGCAGGAGGTGCTTTGTATGCTGTGGCGTGACATGGGCCAGTATAGCACCTTCAGCAGCGAGCGCACGTGGGTCTACCGTGTTGCCACCAACACCATGATCGACCTCAAACGCCGTGCCGTCAACAAGCCTCACCTGTCCCAGGACGAGATACCCGAATCCCCTTGTCCCGAAGACGAAAACTACCACTTGCTGCTGCAGCTTATAGACAACCTCGACGACGAAGAGAAACAGATTGTCCGTGCCCACCTCGACGGTTTTGCCGCCGGCGAGATAGCCGGCATCACAGGGCTCTCTGTCGCTACCATAGGACGTCGGCTCCACGCCATTAGGCAGCAATTGCGAGAAGAATACAACAAACAGAAATGAACTTGATAACAAATATGTCAATAGACGATTTTGACCAACTGTGGGAGCGACGGACCCACTCATTGGAAAAGGACCTCAGCCCGTTCACTGCCCAGCAATGGGCAGCGATGGTGGAGAAGGCCAAGCGGAGCGCACCCATAGAGGCTGCACCTCCTAAAAGGACTGCGCCGCGCCGTGTGTTCTGGGGGACAGGCATTGCTGCCGCATGTGTGGCGGCGGCCCTGATAGGGGTAGGCCTGAGAAACTCCGCCCTACAGCCAGCCAGCATTGACTATTGTGGCCAGTCTGTGCGTTTCATCTGCAACAACCAATGCAATGCCCAGAGCACAATAGCTTATTTCGATAACTATCTCAGCAATAAAGCCGCCCTATGAAACAGGTACCACTCCTTTTGCTCTTCCCACTGCTCTTGTGTGCATGCCACAGGGCAGAGACCCCTGTCGAGACAGCGGCCATGGGGCTGTACCAACGTTATGCCAACAACAGTGAGGGCGTTACGGTGGCATACATAGGCGATTTCCATGCGTATGACCAGGTGTTCAACGCCGTTATGTTCCACGCCGACGACAGTGCACAGTGGCAGTGGCTGCAGCAGGAGTTCGGCGTTATCGACCCCGGAGAGATCGACCCCAAAGTGGAGGCTCGTGATGGCGTAACCATGGTGTCGTTGCACATCGACACCAGCCTGCATTTCGGTTCTCAGGAACAGTACCAGGCCTATGTGGACAGCCTTGTCCAACAGGTGGTGCGGGAGACAATGGGGAGCTACGACACCACAGACACCAACTTGTTTGTGGGCACCGTGTATGCCACCGACTCTGATATCGCCCCCAAGCTGCAAACTCAGATGCAGCAGCACCTGCAGTTCGACCAGAACCGAAAGCCCGACGGCAGCGCTGAATACATCATCAGCGCCGACCTGGAAAACCACACGCTGCTTTGTTTTTTCTGCAACACCTCGGAGGATGCCCGACTGCTGGTGCGGTGGCTCTTTGGCTGAAAAAGTAAAAGGTAAAAACTAAAAACTAAGAGGGTGGACGGGCAGGAGTGGAGAGTTGAGAATTGAGAATCGAGAATTGAGAATTGGGAGTTGAGAATTGGGAATTGAGAATTGGGAGTTGAGGGTTGAGTTGATAAATTACACTTTTTTTATTTATGAATAGAAAGTTTTTTTTTGCATTGTTCTTCTTCACTGTGGGTGCCGCCGGTGCAGCGGCACAGCCACAGGTGCAGCGTCGGTCGGTGCTTGAGGAGTTTTCCACGGCTCTTTGTCAGTACTGCCCCGAGGGCTATCAAATCATCAAAAAGGCCGTCGACAGCCATCCCGGCACGATTTGGTTGGTGCATCACGCGGGGTTTATGACCGACGACATCACCATCACGGCCTCGGAGCAGCTCACTTTTCTCTATGCCGCAAACGCCTTTGCGCCCGCCTATATGGTGGACCGTACCATTCCCCAAGTGACGTATAACGACTACAGCCCCGTCTGGGGGGTGGACGACAGTGCGCGGGTGGCGGGCCACCTCGACGAGATGGCCGCCAAGCCCTGCTTCACCACCGTCGATATCGGCGAGGTGGCGTACGATGTGGCCACACGTACCGTCTCGGCCACCGTCTCGGGCAGGGTGTATGAGGCCTTCGACACGGCCATCACCCGCCTGAGCCTCTTTCTGGTCGAGGACAGCATCGTCATGCCGCAGGCCTCCACCACCGGCACCATCAGCAACTACCTCCACATGCACGCTGTGCGCGGCTGTGCTACCGACCCTACGGGCACTCCCCTCGCCTTTGCCCCCGACGGCTCGTATAGTTTCCCAGTCCAGTACACCCTGCCCCCGGCAGCCGTGGCCTCCCACTGTCGCCTGGTGGCCCTGGTGCATTACTACAAAGCCACCAACCTGACAAAGAACGGGGTGCTCAATGCCGCTGCCACCGAGGGCTATCTCTGTGGTCACACCGCGGGCATCGCCACGGGCGCGGAACAGACAGTCGAAATGACGGTATCGCCCAATCCGGCCACAGACCATGCTACCATAGTCGCCGACAGTCCGATACGCAGCATTGCCGTTACCGATATTCGGGGCCGCAGGATGGTGTATGCCACTGCCCAAGGGGAGTCTGCCTATACGCTTGACACGCGCGGCTGGCCCTCGGGGGTGTACATCCTACGCCTCACCACGGACGCTGGCCCAGCAACCAGAAAACTGATGGTGCATTGAATCAAGTATAATAATCATAAATCACATTCCAATGAAACAATTTTTTGCAACAGCAGCCGCAGGCCTGATGGCCTTCCTATTGTTGGTATCGTGCGGCAAAGAACCCGTGACACCTACGGAAACACCCGACCTCGACTTCACCTACGAGACCGTCGACAACACCTCGTGGCAGGGCTCGTACAACACCTACATCAACTCGCCTTATGGTGGCAGCTTCCCCATGGTGATGGAATGGACCGTCGACTTCAACGGCAATGGGAAGGGGCTGGTGTATCTGCACATCGAAAGCCCCGCCATCTCTCCGATAGACGAGGAGATGCCCATCACCAACTACACCTACAATGGCGACAACACCGGCACCTTCGACTTCAACACCCACCATTACCAGTTTGCCATCGACGGGCTCAACCGCACCATGGAGGTCGACTCGCTGAGGTTCGGACTTGAACTAGACGATAGCGGCCGATCGACCTATTTTGGCGGCAAGACTACCCTGCGGCAGACCCGCTAGCAAATACGGTTTATTCACCTTTTAAACACGAATAAGATGAAGAAATACCTCCATATAGTGTTGCCCGTGTGGGTTGCCCTGGCCATGGCAAGCTGCACGGAAAAAGCCCCTCAGGTTGTCGACCCCCAGGACCATCTCAACTACGGCATGGTCAATACCACATGGGAGGGTACCTACCAGTCGCCCATCGAGGCCCCCGATGGCTCTACGATCACTTTCCAGCTCTCCTGGACGATGGATTTTCTCACAGACACCAGCGGCAGCCTGCTGTGTGAGATTACCAGTGCCTTCAGCCAGCCCCAGTATAAGGATATAGGGTTTACCTACAGCGTCGATGGCAGCACAGGCCATTTCTATGCCAATGGACAAGAGGACACCTTTGCCATAGACTGGAGCAACAACCGCCTCACGATGGACTTGCAAATGCCCATCGACATAGGTGTCGGAAGGACGCTGATTGGCGGTGTGACCGACCTTTACCGCATAAGATAACCTCTAGAATTGAGAATTTTTTTAAAGTAAAAGGTAAAAACTAAAAACTAAAAGGGTGGACGGGGGTGAGAATTGAGAATTGAGAATTGAGAATTGAGAGTTGAGAGTTGAGAGTTGAGAATTGAGAGTTGGGAGTTGGTAACCTCCAGAAATGCCCTGCAAGGGCTTAAACAGATCTAGCCCAATGGCAACGCCTTGGGTGAGAATTGTGCAATGAATAATGCCTAAGATTCATTATTATGATTATCCGCATTTGCCATAAAGAAGCCTCGGCGAGGCTTGGTTTTAATAACACTGTGAAGAAAGTCCAGTGGACTTTCGTTAGCGAAGCGGAGAATTTAGCGAAGCGCAGCGCGGTGAGTGATAATCAACTCGTTGCGTGCATCTCGGAGAGATGCGACCTTGTCTATGTGCCAATTGCGGACAATCATAAAGATAATAATTAATTCACAAATAATAAACCGATTATGAAACAAGTTTTAAGAAGTCTTGCCATCATGCTGTTTGCCGGCATGGTTATGGTGGGATGCACCGAGAAAAACCAAAAGTACACCATTACAGTAAAATCAAACAACGAGGCCTGGGGCACCGTTTTGGGTGGCGGCGAGTATGAGATGGGCATGGCGGCCGAAATAGCGGCCCGCCCCAACGTGGGCTTTGTGTTCAAGCAGTGGGATGACGGCAACCGGGAAAACCCACGCACTGTGGCCGTGAAAGGCGACGCCACCTATACGGCCATCTTCGGTGAGCCGGAGAACGACACCACGGGTGGCGGCGATATCATCCCCGACACCAATGCCAAACTGAGCATCACCTTTGGCGACACAACCTTCGAGGCTTCAGTGCTGCTCAACACACAGGTACCTCTGGGCGGCGGTGCTATCGTGTATATGCTCACGGCTACCAACGACCCGTCGGGCAACGACATCACGGTGCAATGGCTCTGGGGTGGCGAGGTCGGCACCATCAGCCAGTCTCAGTATGAGAACAGCATCTGCTATGTGATGAACAACGTAGATGATTTGGTGACGGTGGGCGGCCAGCAGTATCCGCACTATATGTCGGTGGACAATCTGACGGTGAATGTCACCCGTTACGACCAGGCCACGAACAGTATCGACTGCAAGGTGACCGGGCGAGTGCTGGATATGACTGCCGAGGCCGACGGAAGCGGACCCAAGTATGTCAACATCAGCATTACTGTCGAGGCCTTCCGCATGACCAACTACAACCATAAATAAGCTCCATGAAACGGACTCTGACAATCGTAGCGGCTGTGGCTCTTGCCATGGCCGCTATGGCTAAACCCGTAGACCGTCAGACGGCCTCACGCGCCGCCCTCAGATTTTGGAAGCACACGCTGGGCTATCCCTATTCCTCTCAGCCCAAAGACTGTTCTGACGAATGGGAATACGGCCACCTCTACCTCTTCTCATTCGCTGGGGGCGGTTTCGTAGTGATGGCTGCCGACGACGTAGCACGCCCCGTGCTGGCCTACTCTGCCACCGGCGGTCTCGACCCCACCCGCCTTCCGGCGGCGTTGTGCCCCATCCTGGAGCAGTACGATGCAGAAATCGCCGCTGCCGCCCAAGAGGCCAATTCCCACCGGCAACCTAATTCTCAATTCTCAACTCTCAGCTCTCAACTCCCAACCGTTCAGGAGGCCGCTGCCGACCTCGGATGGCAACAGCTGCTGGAAGGCGGGCCACTGGCTGCAGATGCCAAGGATGGCGACACCGTCGCAATAGGTCCGCTGCTGGAGACACAGTGGGACCAGCTGCCGCCCTACAACCAGCTCTGTCCCGAAGGGTGCCCCACGGGGTGTGTGGCCACGGCTGCCGCCCAGGTGATGCGCTACTGGTCCTACCCTCCCTTCGGGCAAGGCAGCCACTCCTACACCAGCGACGGAGGCTATGGCGTGCTTTCGGCCGATTTTGCCCACACCCTGTATGACTGGGCCAATATGCCCGCAAGGGTCTCCACCTCCTCGCCTGTGGCGCAGCAACAGGCCGTTGCCACCCTGTTGTATCATGTGGGGGTGGCTGTGCAAATGGGCTACAATCCCATTCAGAGCGGCGCTGTGGCCGGCAACGAAGACGGCGACACCGCCGCCTACTGCTCCCAGAACGCCCTCTGGCGCTTCTTCCGCTACAACCGGGCCGACCTGCGCTATCTGGGCAAGGGAACGATGACCAACGACCAGTGGACCGACCTCGTCATCGCCGAACTGCGCCACCACCGTCCCATGCTCTACAGCGGCATGAGTCCGGCAGGCGGCCACAGCTTTATCTGCGACGGCTGCGACAGCAGGCGTTATCTGCACTTCAATCTGGGCAACGGCGGCAATGGCGACGGCTTTTATGCCGTCGGGGCCATCAACTACGGCTCCTATTCCTTCAACATGGGCAACAACTGCGTCATGGGCATCCACCCAGAGTACGGCCTATACCTGAGCGACACCCTTCTGTCGTTCAGCCGCCTTGGCGGCACGCAGCGTGTGTGGCTTGCCGCCTGCGACACCTCCGCGGCGCGGTGGACAGTTACCTGCCCGGCAGAATGGATAAGTCTGTCAGATACAGGTTTCGCCCATTTAGGACAGGTGAGCGTGGCTGCCTGCGAAAACACCACGGGCGTAGAACGCCGCGCCACCATCACATTCTCACAGCAAGGGCGTACGGCATGCCTCACCGTTGTGCAGGGTGCTTGGGACGAGGAGGACTACTGTCCGCTGACCGTGGTCACCGAGTGCACCCGCACCGGCACTGCCTGGGCGGGCGGTGCCCACCTGTCGTTTGAGTCGCCCTCGGGTCAGGTCTATGCCACCGTTGCCCACACCACCACAGACCGCACCCACACCACCACCGTGCGTGTGGCCCCCAGCACGCTGATCATCAAATACCATCGTGGCGGGCCGCAGGACCGTAACA
Organism: uncultured Bacteroidales bacterium; assembly: GCA_947168515.1. Lineage (GTDB taxonomy): Bacteria > Bacteroidota > Bacteroidia > Bacteroidales > P3 > Colimorpha. The sequence continues at coordinate 10,273 of CAMVMF010000021.1, read as the reverse complement.
ATAACTACTGGGTGATGAACTCGCACGGCGACACTCTCGCCGCCGTGGTGAACGCCTACTACAACTCTGGCGATGTCACCGTGCAGTGGCCTTGTGCCCCTCTTGGCATAGGGTCTGCTAGCGACCGGCAGCAGCCTCTTGCGGTATATCCCAACCCTGCTCGTAATAGCATAACGGTATGTGCCCACCAGCCCGTAGAGCTGCTACGCATAGTAGACCTCAGTGGCCGCAAGGTGGTGGAGCAGCCTGCCCATGGTCAGCGCAGCCCTGTGGTGCAGACGGCCGGTTTGCCCGAGGGGGTGTATGTGGTTGAGGCATATACCCCGTCAGGAATACTTCGCAGTAAACTTATGATAGTTGGAAGGCCATGAAGATAATAGCATTGTTTCTTGTAGGGCTGGCAGCCTATGCTGCTGCGGCTGCCCCTGTGTCGCCCGGGCGTGCTGCCCGAGTGGCGCAGGCCTTCATTGGCGGCCAAGCCAAAGGTGTGGTACCCACACAGGTGAAGCATGGGTGGGACTACAGCGGCATCTACCTCTTCGACCTCGGCGGAAAGGGGTTTGTGCTGGTGGCTGCCGACGACGTAGCCTCAATACCCATCCGGTCGAGGTCAGTCCTTAATGCTGAGGGTGGGGGAAGTGGTGTTGGCACTGAATTGTGGGGCATAGACGCTGCGTAGCACGCAAGGGCCACTGGAGAAGGTGCCGGCATGACGCACGTAGAGGTCGTATTCGACGTAGTATTTGCCTTCGCCTAGGTGGTCGATGTAGCAGTTGAGTCCTTCGTCACGCACATCCACGTAGTAGCTTAGGCCTTGGTTCCACCGCCAACCGCTGGCGGTGCTGACGGGTTCGAGCCCGGCGGCGCGGGGTTCTGTCAGCACGAGGTTGTCCATGTCGTGCTGGCAGGTGATGTCGATGCGGATGCGCACTCGCTGGCCAATGCGGAGGGTGTCGTCGGGGGTGAGGAGGTGGAGGCTTCCGTCGGAGGCCACACGGCTCATGCTCTTGCGCAGGGCGATGCCGCTGCTGTCGGCTTCGATGCTGTCCAGCGGCAGCAGGCGGCTGTGGAAGAGGGCTCCCCACGAGGGCAGGGGCGAGGTGGAGATGAGTTGAATTGAGAGTTGAGAGTTAAGAGTTGAGAGTTGAGAGTTGGGATTTGAGAATTGGGAATTCAGGTGCAGCTCTTGGTTTTCAGGCGTAACCTTGATGGGTTCGGGTTGGCTATGCAGGGGGAAGGGGGCGCCGTTCACAAGGGCATCGACTCGGCCGCCCGCGGGTTTGGCGAGGCCTTGCGGCTGCCGCAGGAGGGCGCGCACGGCACTGGCAGTGGCCATGTCGGAGGACCACACGGTGCCCTGCTTGGAGGCGACAATCCACTGCTGTATGCGGCCCACCGAGGTCCAGTCGTGCAGCACGTCGGCAAAGACATCCACCATCAGGGCGGCGGTCTCTATGGGCCGTTGATACCAGCCGTAGCCATAGCGGTTCTCAGTCCAGTACATGCCTTCGCTCTCGTCGGTGTGGGCGGCTTCCTTGATGCGGATGGCCTGGCGGACGGCATCGGCGGTGTCGCCCATGCGTTGCATCAGCAGGGCCATCTGTCCACGGACGTGGAGCGGCATGTCGGCATCAGCGTGCATGCGGTACAGCTGGTAGTAGAAGAGGTAGGCCTGGCGGGTGAGGGTGTCGGTGCTGTCGATGGGGAAGGCGGGGAGGTAGAGGCTGCGGGTGTAGAGGAGCGAGAGGCTGCTGGCGTAGTCCTTGCCCTCGGTGCGGCGCTGGTAAGCCTCCACCACTTGGCGGTCGATGTATTTCAGCGCACGCTTGAAGGCTTGCTTGTTGTTTCTCTCTTCCTCGCGATCGGTGCAGAGGGCCAGGCGTTGCAGCACGGTCTCGGTGACATAGCGGCTGGCCTGCTTTCCTTGGGGCATCCAGCTCCAACCCCCTTGTGAATGCTGCCGGCTTTGCAGCAGGTCGCGTAGGTCGCGTTGGTTGCGACGTTGGGCTTGCTGACGCTGCTGGGGTGTGAGGGAGTCTACGAGGGCGGCCAATTGGTTTACATAGATGCTGTTGGCCAGATAGATGTTGCCCGGCATCAGGTGGCGCTTAAAATGGGGCAGGGCTTGGAAGGCGTAGTCGGCGGGGTTGGCGGAATAGGCCATGGTGAGTGAGTCGGTGCCATTTAGACTGAGGGGAATGCTGTAGGAACGCATGACGGGCTGACTTTCAGAACCGCCGGGCAGGTAGAGCAGGGTGGTGGAGGTGACCCGCTGGCGGTTGGAGAGGACCGGCAGCAGGCCCTGCTCGCCGTCGCTGAGGTGGTTGCCAGACGGGTTGGTTTGAACGGCGAAGACTTTGTATTGCGCTGCATTCCATTGCTCGTCTACCCAGAGGCGGGTGCCGACGGTGACGGAGCAGTGGGGCCGGAGGGTGAGGGTGGTGTCGTGGCGGTGACGGCGGGAGGGGTGGGCGGTGTCGGCATCGGATATCTCGAAGCCCACCTGTACGGTGAGGCTGCTGTCGCTGAGGTTGGACACCTTGGCGGGCAGCACCATGTGGTCGCCCTGCCGCAGGAAGCGGGGCATCAGGGGCTGCACCATCAGCTCTTTCTGTGCCAGGATGGAACGCTCTATTGCCCCTGTCTGCATCTGGTCGGTCCAGGCAAAGCCCGCCAGCTGCCAGCGGGTGAGCGCGTCGGGCAGGGTGAACTCGACCGACACCTCGCCCTGCTCATCTGTGCGCAGGGCTGGCGCAAAGAAGGCCAGGGTGGAGAGGTTCTGCCGCAGGTTTTCAGGAACGGGGGCTTCTCTGGAGGTGAAGGTGGGCGGTACTATGACTTCGGCTATGGCCTCCTTAGGCACATTCACGCCGGAGCGCTTGCCCCCGTCGCTATAGCCAACGCCTCCCACCGAGGCCACAATGGATTCCTCCGACGTGCCCGGCATGTAGCATATGTCGTCGACGGAGAGCCATGCACCGCTTTCAGGTGCTCCAATGTCTATCGTCGGTATTTTGCTGTCGGCGATTTGGATCTCTTGCAGCGCAACGCCGGAGGGCTGGATGGTGAGTTCGACCACCTTGGGGGTGGAGGTGATGGTGACCTGGACACCGCTTGTTATGTAGCCCAAAGAGGAGATGGAGATGATGCATTCGCCCTCGGGAAGACTGGCGAAGGAGAAGCAGCCGTCCAAATCGGTCTGGGTTATGGCAATTCTCACGCCTTGGTAGATGGCGGTCACGTTGGCAAAAGGTATTTCCTCGCCGGTCTTTTGGTCGTAGACATAACCTCTTAGCCTTTGGTGCTGTGTGTGGGAGGAAATGAGTCTGTAGTAGTTTTTAGGGTTGTAGAAGCTGAAGCCTAATTGTGGCTTGGCCAGCTGGGCTTGTGCCTCGAGGTGGAAGTTGGTGACATGGGCGAGCAGTGAGAATGAGCCTTCCGTTCGTTGGCGGGAAATGGGGGTGGGGTAATAGAGGCTGAGGCCATAGTTGAGCCGACGGTACTGGTTGAGGGCGGAGTCGAAGAGGGTAAGGCATACGTTGGCTGCGAGGCCTGTTGAGTCGGTTCCGCTGACGCGGAAGGCAATGTGCTCGTGCTGGCCGGGTTGCGTGCGGTCGCGGAAGGTGGTGGTGGATATCTTGAGGTGCTGGTTGGGCTGGAGGACATGGACGTAGTAGCTGCGATCGAAAATGACTCCTTCGCGCACGGCGGAAAACAAGATCTGTAGGCCGGCTTCGTAGTCTTTCTGTATGGGGATGGTGAGGTGGGTGAGGTGGCTGCTGTCGAGGGTGATCATGCCCGTCTTGATGACCCGCGAGGCCACCGACACGTGGTAGTAGAGGGGCTGGTTGCCATAGGGACTGCCCAGCTCAAACAGCACCGTGTCGCCCTTATGGCAATGGATTCCATTTGCCCAATTGGGCAGGGGTCGTGTGCGGACAAACACCAGGTCGGTGCCAGTGACGCTGCCCGTAGGAGCCACGTAGTTGACAATGGTGTCGTGCCGGTTTCCGTCGGGGGTGCTGAAGGTGATGCGGTAGAGGCCCGAGGGCAGTGGCCCGATGTCCAATGTGCGGGAGTCTGTGGTGCGGTCCAGCCACTTGGCTGCCACCGGCCAGTGGTGGCAGTCACCCTCCACGCTGTCGTAGGCGCTGAAGGGGAACAACCGGTGGAATTCTTCCTTGCTGCCCACCCATTGCGCGGTGGGGTTCTCCTTCATGAGGGGGTCAAGAGTGAGCAGGGTGTCGGGCTGGCGCAGCTGGTGCAGTTCCACGCGCACCTTGCCCGCAAGGGGGTGGTGGTCGAAGTCGTTGTAGGCAAAGCGCAGCTGGGTTAGGTCGTCGCTGACCAGTTGGCAGTAGCCGTCGGCCTCGCTTACGTGGAAGGCCAGGCTTGCAATCTGCATCTCGCCGTCGGCGTCGGTCACTTGAACGGTGGCCTCATAGACAAAGGTGGCCTTGCGCCCTTTCTTGTGTTGGGCCTCGGCGGCCTCGCCGAAGTCTTCCAGCCGTGGCGTAAAGCTGAACTGGAAGCAGCCGTCAGGTCCCACCCGCAGGCTGTCGTGGGAGGTATACTCCTCGCGCAGGTCGGCGGCCTCCAGCTGTGAGCAGGAGACCTCCCAGCTGCCCTCGGCCCCATCCATGGGGGCACCGCTGAAACTGCTGACGGTGCCGTAGACCGTCACCGGCTGGCCAAAACGGCGCAGGCTGCCGCTTTCGGCACCTTCCTTGTTCGGCGAGAGCGTCACAAAGAAGTGGGGCGGCTTGTAGGCCTCCACGTGGATGTATCGGTAACCGTTGTATCTGTGTTTGCCTTTCGATATCACGTCCAGCTGATATCTCCCGTTGCGCCCCTCGCGCGGAATCACAAATTGCCCCCAGCAGCGGCCATGCTTGTCGGTGGTGAGGTAGAGGGTGTCTTGGTTTTCGTAGTTGCCAAAGGTGGCCATCAGGTGCACTCCGGCGGCAGGCTTTTTGTGGCGGATGTAGTCCTTGCCCGTGGCGCGGTCGGTGTAGGCCAGGCAGCAGAACTGCACCGTGTCGCCCAGGCGGTAGATGGGCCGGTCGGTCATGATAATTTCAAGGCGCTCTTTTTGATTCTTGGAGAATGCGAAGTCCCATCCCCAAACCGCTGTGGTAAATTGGTCTCCGTCGGTTTCGGAAGTCAGTTGGTCTGGGTCGAGTAATTTCCGTCCCAGTGGGCTGGTGCTGAAGCTGTAGTGGCCCTGGTCGTTGGTGTAGGTGTGGCGGCTACGTTGGTGTCCAAACATGCCGTAGGAATGGAGTGTGACACGCTTGTCGGCCAAGGGCTGGCCCGACTGGCGGTCCACCAAGTAGCCCATAATGTTGGTGCGTCCTTTGGAAGGGGTGTTGTGGTTGATAAAGACGGCGTCGCTCGACTTGTACAGGCTTTGGCTGAAGACACTGTCGGTGTAGGCCAGCAGCCTGTAGGCCCCTTGTTCCACGGATGGCAGGGGCACCAGATAGGGGTGGCTGCGGTGGTCGCCCGGGTCGGGCAGCTCCTGCTGCCACTCTTTGATGGGGGTGAGGCTCATGAGGGAGTCGCGGCTGACTGGGTCCTCGGTGATAGGGGTGTAGGGCAACAAGCGGAAGTGCAGCAGCCGTGTGTTGCAGGCCTTGACGAGGGCCAGCCGGTTGCGCTTGGAGGAGGCCACATTGGCGTGCTCTATGGAGAATTGAGGACGGCATATTTCGCGTCTTAGCACCCGGCACTGGTCGGCGCCATAGGTGTGGGGGAGCCGTTGCTCCACTTCCAGACAGGCGTTCTCGGCCGCCACCAGGCTGTCGGCAAAGTAGAAGGCCTTGGCCCGCATCATCATCAGCAGGGCCTTCATCTCGTCGGTCTTCAGCAGCGGCAGGTAGTAGTGGTAGGTGCGGTCGAAGTTTTGGTAGGGAGCGAATCGCTGCAGGTCAATCCAGCAGGCCTCGTCGGCCGACCGGCCGACGTAGCACCGTGCAATGCGGTAGTATAAGGACTGGGGGAAAGGCGGCATCGTGTCGGCCTGCTCGACTCGGGCGACAAAGAGCGGCAGGGGCTCGAAGGTGCTGTAGAGGGTCATTTCACCAGAGGGAAACTTGGCAATGGCATCCATCAGGGTCTGCACGGCAATGTTCAGCAGGGTGTTGTCGAGGGTGAAGAGGGCGTTGCTGTCGGCTGCAAAGAGGCGGATGTATGGCTCGGGGTCTGCACGGCGCAAAGCTTCGGCATAGGCCAGCACGCTGTCGGCGCACATGGTCAGCGTGTCCTCCATGCGCTGATGGTGCCAGGAGGTCATGGGCAGCTTGGGGTCGTCGGAGGGCTTTGTGCTTTTGTTCCAGTAGTTGTAGTGTGTGAAAACCTCGCTATATGACTGGAAGAGAAAGGCGTAGGCTACGGCGCGATCCACCCCCTGCAACTTGCGGGCTAGGTAGCTCCAGCGCATGATGGACGAATCGGTGGAGTGGCTGTTGTAGGCGTAGTCCAGCGTGTTCAGGTAGAGGGCTGCCGTCAGCTGCTCAATCCCGCTGCCCGAGGCCAACTGCTGCTGGTAGGCCTGCTGGGCCAAGGGGTAGGCCGTGGCATAGCGATACGTGCCAATCAACGTGTCCAGACGGTTCCAATTGATTTTGCTTTGGGCCGAAGCCCCAAGTGCCAAGGCGACAAGTAGTAATAAGAATAAGGTCTTTTTCATCATAGTAGTGTATTAATAATTAATTGTTTGACTCCATTATGCATCTTTGAATTTGACACATCGTGTCCACGTTGGTCTAATGGCCCTAACTAAAACAATCTGGTGAATTAAATTATAAACTCCTTATATCGTTTTAGTTAGTATATTTGCCCTTGTTGCAATGATGCTGCAAATATACAACTTTTTTGAGAATTGAGAGTTGAGAATTGAGAGTTGATAGTTGATAGTTAAGAGTTGAGAGTTGAGAGTTTAGGATGGTGGATGTATGGGACTGAAATTTTGTCAGTGTAAAATAGTGGAAATTGTGGCTATTTCGGAAATTTTGACATGATTCTGTTTCTGGCATTGGGATTGATTTATTAGGGGTGTCTGCCGATGAGAAAGACAGACGGAAAGTTAAACAAAATAGATAATAAACAATTAAAAAATAGGAGATTAAAATTATGTTACTCGTAAAAAGAAACCCCGATTTGATGCCCACTCTGTTCAACGAACTTCTTAACTGGGACAACTGGAACAATTGCAGCACTGAGGTACAAGGCACCATGCCTAAGATGAATGTGAGCGAAAGCAATGAGAACTACGAGATTGAGCTTTGTGTGCCGGGTCTGGCCAAGGAGGATTTGAACCTGAGCATCGATAGCGATGACAACCTGGTGATTGAGATGGTGGAGAGCGAGAAAAAGGATGAGGAGAAGAAGGAGAGCCGCCATTTCCTGCGCCACGAGTTCGGCCAGCTGCAGTTCAAACAGCTGCTGCGCATGCCCGAAAACGTCAAACGCGACGGCATCAGCGCCACGGTCATCAACGGCATCTTGAGCATCGTGCTGCCTAAGTTCACCGAGGAGGAGAAACGTGCCATGGGTAAGAGCATTGAAATCAAGTAACTGACGTCCATATTCGGTAGAGTTGCCCCGCTGGCGGCAACGGAAAGAGAGACGGATTCTTCTGCAAAGGAGGGGTCCGTCTCTCTTGGTTTTGTCTTTTGGTGGATTGGTGGAGGAGGGGTGGTTTGGTAATGGCCCTAGGGGTTGTTTTTTGATTTTATGGAACATCTAAAAACACGAAAAACACTAAATTAAAAGATAGTAAATGTTGATTATTAACTGGTTCAGCTCTCACCCCGTCATCTATTAACCGGCCTATACCTTTTAGTTTTTACCTTTTACTTTTTACTTTAACTTTTCAGGGGTCTTCTAAAAATTCGTTTGTTTTCAACAGACGTTTTCTCGCCTCAGCATAGTGCAAACACTTCGTGATTTGCCCTCTGCATTCGGCTTAACGAAAACGTTCCATTTCATGAGTCGTTTTCTCGCCTCAGCATAGTGCAAACACTTCGTGATTTGCCCTCTGCGTTCGGCTTAACGAAAACGTTAGATTCGTGCAATTCGTGTTCAAAAGTTATTAATAGAAATCCCTAATTGTTATTATATTGGTTTTTTTTTGTATCTTTGCAAATTCGAATAATAGTGTCAGATGGAAGAATTGAACCACATGGATCCTGCTTCGATTACGCCTAAACATATAGACATTCAGAGGGTTTTGGCAGCGAAGGGAGTTAAGTTGCCGGGCTGGTTGACCCACTGGGTGGAGCGGTTGCTGCACCTGGACGAGATCAACCATTGCATTTATGTGCATAGGGAGAGGTTCGGCATGGACTTTGTTTGTGCCCTTTTGGATTCTCCTCGCCCCGATGGCTTGGATATGAAGGTGGATGTGGTGGGCGCAGAGAATCTTCCGCGCGAGGGTTTCCCCATTATTGCCGGCAACCACCCCCTGGGTGGTCCCGACGGGTTGGCACTTATGCGTGCCATCGGCCCCTACCGCACGGACATTAAGTTTCCGGTGAACGATTTCCTGCTGTACATCCCCGGCCTGGCCCCTCTGTTCGTACCGATTGACAAGGTGCACCGCAATGCCGCCAACGCCAGCACCTTGGAGGATGCCTTTGCCGACAGGAATGCGCTGTTGTATTTCCCGGCAGGCCTCTGCTCGCGCAAGCGTGCCGACGGCACCATCCACGACCTGGAGTGGAAGCCCACTTTCATCAAGAAGGCTGTGAAGTACCGGCGCGACGTGGTGCCTTTCTTCTTCGATGCCCAGAACCGCCCTAGGTTCTACAGGCTGGCCCGTCTGCGCGAGCGTCTGGGCATAAGGTTCAATTTCGAAATGGCCCTGCTGCCCGCCGAGATGTTCGCCCAATGTGGCAAAACGCTGAGGCTGATTGTCGGCAAGCCAATTCCATACACTGCCTTCGACAAGCGCCACAGCCCCAAGGAGTGGGCCCAGATGGTGCAGGACTATATTTACCGCCTAAAGGAGGACCCAACGGCTGAATTTATATATTAAAGGATTATGGTAGACGTATCTTACGTGACTGCGAAAGTGCCCCGCGACTTGATTCGCACGGAATTGAAACACAAGCATTTTCTCCGCAAGACCAATTGCGGGAACAATGAGATTTATATCACCACGGCGCATCTTTCGCCCAACATCATGCGCGAGATAGGCCGTTTGCGGGAGTTGAGCTATGCCCTCGACGGTGGTGGCACGGGCAAGGACTGCGACATTGATGAGTTCGACACGTTGCCGGAGCCTTATTGTTTCAAGCAGCTCTTTGTGTGGAATCCTGTGGACGAGGAGATTGTGGGCGGCTACCGCTTTCTGCATGGCAGCAACATGATGCGCGATGCAAATGGTGCCTTTGTGACACCCACTGCTGAGCTGTTCAGTTATTCCGACGATTTCGTCAGCAACTACCTCCCTTATACGGTGGAACTGGGCCGTGCCTTTGTGCAACCCGAGTACCAGCCGAGCAACAATTTGCGCAAGGGGCTTTACTCGTTGGACAACCTGTGGGACGGGTTGGGGGCCATTGCTCTCGAAATACCCGAAACGCGTTATTTCTTCGGTAAGATTACGATGTATCCCCAGATGAACAGCCGCGCCAAGGACTTGGTGCGCTATTTTATGCTCAAACGTTTCCCCGACCCCGACGGTCTGGTCCAACCCTTTGAGACGATGCCCATCACCATGGATGAACAGGAGCTGAAGGAGCTGTTCGACGGTAAAAACTATAAGGAGGATTTCCAGATCTTGACCCACAGCGTGCGCGCTTTGGGCAGCGTGGTGCCGCCGATGATCAACGCTTACATCTCCCTGTCGCCCTCTATGCGCTGCTTTGGCACGGCCATCAACAAGGACTTTGGCAATACCGACGAGACGGGCATCTTGGTGGCCATCAAGGAAATCATCCCCGAGAAGAGGGCCCGCTATATGGAGTCATACGACACGAAGAACCGTGTCTTTGACCGCCCCCATCTGTTCCGCATCAATATGAAGATGCTGCCTTGGTGGAAACAGATTGACGATGACGAGCGCGAGGAGCTGAAGCGTTTGAAGCTTCTGAAGCAGCAGGCTGTGCAGGACTTGCGCGCCCAGCGCAAAAAAATCCGCCAGGAAAGGCGCCAGGCACTGCGGCCTTTTAAAGGTAAAAAGTAAAAACTAAAAACTAAAAACTAAAAGGATGGGCGGGGCAGGAGGTGAGAATTGAGAGTTGAGAGTTGAGAATTGAGAATTTTT
>CAMVMF010000020.1 GCA_947168515.1 uncultured Bacteroidales bacterium | reverse complement strand
TTTTATGAGTTAAGTGTTTTCAATCCGTTGTTTCATTTCTGCATTTTCACCGCGCACAGGTGCGGGGTGGCGTTGCAGGGCTGCCGCCCGCAAGGATGGCGGTATTTGTCTTGTTCATGCTCATAATTTATAGGCGTTTATTTCGACTATGGGAAGATGGCCGCCGCGGGCGATGGCGCGGCCGAGCTGCCGCGCGGCCTATGTGATTTGTTCGCTGTGCGGGAGCGACGCCCCGCAGAAGACTGAGATGTTCATCTTATTTTTTCCCAAAATAAAGTCCAAAAGAAAAATATACCCCCATAAGCCCACGTCTGTCAAGCCCGACATCTATTTCCATACGGAAAAATCCGCCGTCCATACCTACCCCTAATTCTCCCATCGCCGAAAGTCCTTTGTTCATGTGGGTGTTCATATTTTCCATGAGCCAACTTGGAGCCATGCCTCCGTGGAGATAGTATGCCACTGTTTCGCTGGGCACGCAGAAAGCATAATCGGCATATCCTTTGACATAGAAATGGCCAAAAGCCCGTAAGAACTCTTCCTCCGTCTCATCTGCATATTCGGCTGCCGAGAAAAGAAGACCGGGAGCCACACCCCAGCGCCATCTTGTGACGGACACGCGGTGGCTGAAATCCACTTCCGCCCCCAATATGGGCAGCATCGGTGCTGAGATTCCTCCCGTCATCTTCTCGCCCAAGTCCCACCTGTGTCGGAATGTTTCCTGCGAAAATGCTCCCATTGTGACCATCAAAAGCATCACGACAAAAACCATTATCTTCTTCATTGTCTAAATGTGTTTATTGTTTTACTTCATTTTGTTGTTTCATTCGTGCATTTTCACCGCGCACAGGTGCGGGGTGGCGTTGCAGGGCTGCCGCCCGCAAGGATGGCGGTATTTGTCTTGTTCATGCTCATAATTTATAGGCGTTTATTTCGACTATGGGAAGATGGCCGCCGCGGGCGATGGCGCGGCCGAGCTGCCGCGCGGCCTCTGTGATTTGTTCGCTGTGCGGGAGCGACGCCCCGCAGAAGACTGAGATGTGCATTGTGATGTTTCTGTTTTCTTTGCCGTCACCTCCGCTACGGTCGTTGGCCATAGCACGCAAGGATGGCAGCCGTTTTTTTAATCCGATTGGAATTTCCGCGCCCCGCGACAGGCGGTGTCAAAAGCGGCCGGGGCTGGCGCAGGGTTGAGAATAGGTGTTATTTTTTGCGGTGGTAGAAGTATGAAGTTGCAGACATGCCTTTAGGACACTTGAACGACAGGAATGTCTCGACAGCAGGCGGAGTGATGGTCATGTTGTCCTCGTGCAGCTGTAGTTGGCAGACAACCGTTGCATCTTCGGTTGTGATGGTGATTTCAGCCACGCCGCGGACATCTTTGCCGATACTCCATTTCGCCTCGTAGGTGGAGAACATATAGTTCCCGTCGGGGTCTCGGTCGACAGCCACCTGCACCGAAAGAGTCCCGTCGGGGCGGAATTCAATGTCGCGCATCAGGGAGAACACCGTTTCGCCCACGGCGGCATGTTCTCCATGTAGATACAGGCCAACGTTAGGAGACTGGAAATTTTGCGCTTCTTTGAATTCCCATTTGCCAACAATGTCGCTTTCGGTTACATTTTGTGCCGAAACATTGGCGGTCATCATTCCGAGGACGCACACCATCGCGCCGAGTAAAAAGAGTTTCTTCATCGTCTGTTTAATTTTATTGTTTTTATTCGATTTGTTGTTTCATTTCTGCATTTTCACCGCGCTCGTGAGCGGGGTGGCGTTGTAGGGCTGCCGTCCGTAAGGATGGCAGCCGTTGGTTCATTTCTTCGACTTTCGAAATTGCTTGTGGTACTTCCTCAGTTGCCGTTTGAGAAAGAGATGTGTCGGTTCCATAACAGCAAAACGATACTCCATTCCTTTGGTCGGTTCCACAATTATGTAGTAGTAATAATCCACACGAAAAGATATTTCCGAGAATTGTTTGATATTTGACCACTCAATGTCAATTGTACCGAGGTCCTCCCATTCGTAGTCTTTTGTCCGTCTTTGCACATGTTCTATACGCAAATAATCGGGACAGACGACAATGGTGTTTCTTTTGTTCACGATGGCATAGATGATGTGTAGAAGCAAACTGACGGCTGCAACTCCAAGCAATATATATCCCCATATGTCGAGCGAGTATGCAAACCAAACCCACGCCCATGACGCTAACATGACGACCAGAAATATTATGCCGACCCACACCCATGCGGTGTCCTTGTAAACCTTGACGGCATTCTCGGGTATATTCATTGTCTGTCTGTGTTTATTGTTTCTGTTCCTTCGGCAGCGACGAGCCGCAAAAGACTGCTATCTGCATTGTGTTAATACTGTGATAGCGTTTCCCCAAACATTGAATTAGACGGAATATCCTTCTCGTAGGTTATCTTGATAGTGTGGCCGACTTTCATATTGTTGACTTTTCTTTCATATATCATACCATGGTACAAAGAGTCTCCAACATAGTAGTCGTAATATACCGGTGTTCCTGAGTGTCGACCTCTCCAGTATTCCTTCTTCCCTATCCGAGTAATGACGGCCTCTGTTTCTACTGGGTTGTCCTTAATCTGATTCCGCCGTATGTGATTGTCGTGGATTGTAACAATAGAATAAATGATTAAAAACACAAAGTAAATCACTAAGAGAGAAAAAGCGAGCCAATCCTTCAACAGTTTGACGAAAGACTTGCCTTTACCTTTCTTGTTCTCCGCCGGATACGTTGGGCGCCTGTCCTTGTTATGTCCCATTGTTTTGTGATAATTGTTCTTGTTTCATTCGTGCAATTTCATTGTGCAACGTGAAGTGAATTAGAAATCGATATGAAATTTAAGTATTTTGTCTTGCTCAAGCAGCAGCTCCGTTTCGTTGTAATCTTTGTTGTTTACCAATACAGACACGGTGTCGCCAATTTTCAGTCTCTTGTAGGTGTCATAGTCAATCTGGTCCGAACTATTGTAGGTGCCTCCATTCACAGAGTATTCATAGACAGCTTTGTATTTAGACCCGTATCCTCCGCCGTAGAATGGCCTCACGTCGGTGATGACGGCCTTGACAGTCATAGCATTGTCGTGGTCGAAAAGCCCCCTCTCGCATTTGGCTATCGAAACGACGATGCCACACAGCACGGCGAGTATCAAGATAACTTTCTTTATATTGCTTTTCTTCTTGGTCGATTTCTTCCTCGGAGGTGCTTTTTTCATATACCTTTTGGTCGATTTCTTCCTCGGAGGTGCTTTTTTCATATACCTTTTATTTTATTTGTTATGCATCAATTTCTCGGCGTGGTTTTGTTGAGACGCGGCGGCCTCAACGATTTCCTTGTTGTTCGGCAGCGACGAGCCGCAAAAGACTGCTATGTGCATATTTACTTGTTTCAATCCTTGTGATAGCCTGCCCAGCTGCTGTTGGACGGGTTGCCTTTCTCGTAGGCAATCTCTATTGGGTCGTGAGGGGCGAACTTCTCCCAGACCGACTTCTTCAATTGTGTTTTGCCGTGATACAAGCTGTCGTCAACGTAGAAATAATACGACACATAGTAATCGCACTTGCGGCCACCGCTAACAGTATATGTTTTCTCAACGCGTGCAGTAGTCTTGACTGAGTCCTGCTCAATCCTATGGAATTGTATTCGTGCCTGAACTATAGCCACCAACACAACCAGCGCTGAAATCCATACAGGGGACCAGCGCAGGATGCCTAGTCCAATCTTCTTACGTTTGGCTTTGGCCTGCAGATTTTTATTACTGCCCTTTGTCGGGTAGTTGGGACGGCGGTTGATGTTGTGGGACATAGTGTTTATTGTTTCCGTTCATTCTGTTGTTTCATTTTTGTTGACGCTTTAATCAATCAGTACATAAGCAATGACACCGATGACAAAAGCGGAGATGTTGATGATTAGAATCCATATTTGATACTTATCCTTTTCTTTTCTACACATTCTCCAGTATTTCACAATATCAAATGGGGAGTACCACAGTTCGTCGTAATAATGGTTCACTGAATAACCGATGTAGCACCCCGAGACAAACCATATCACAAAAAAAACTATAGCAATTATTTCCATTATGTCTATGTTTATTGTTTCTGTTCAATCTGTTTGCTTCGCACACCATTCTGCGGCTCGGCAATGCGAGCAAGCTTTCATTGCTCTCGCTCTTGCGAATGGGCGTTTTATTCGTGCAATTTCACAGCGCATATATGCGGAGCGCGTTTTCACGCCTCGGTCGGCTCCGCGGCGGTCGGTTTCTTTTAACACGAATTGCCATGTAATTATTCATTAATTATTAGTACACCAGATTCATATCTCGGCCGACAAGTACACATCCATTGTCATCCTTGAAATACGCATATCGTTCGCCTTGCAGGCTTGGCTGGCCAAAGTTTATCAGCAACCTCATTGGCATGCGCGTCAGACGCAGATAATTGAATAACTGCTCACGGTGTGCTGGTATCAATTCGCTTACCGACTTTAGCTCCACAATCACGTCTTCCACTACTAAATCCTTTTGATAAGACTTTTCAAGTTGATGGTTTTTATAGAAGCACTGCACCTGTTTTTCCCTCTCACATTTGATTCCCCTATCTTGCAGCTCCAGAAAGAGTGCCTCGTTGTAAATGGGTTCCAACAGACTGCCTCCAGTTCTCGGTGAACCTCCATTGCAGTGCCTTTGATAGAGTAAATTATTACCTTGTGTCTGACAATATTCATATACCAAATAATTAATGGTTAATTCGTGGCAATTCGTGTTAAACACCTGCGCGGTGCCAGAGCTCGATGTCGACGGGCAGCTCGGCGGTGCGCTTGCCGAAGGTGGTCATGTACTCGTAATGGGGCGCGTTGGCCGCGCGGCCGACGGTGATGTCGGGAATCTGTGCTGTGAGGTCCATAATGTTTTTGTTTTATAGGTGAATTATTATTGTTCCGAATATTCTTGTCCGTACAGGAAATCCATAAGGTCCACGAACTCGAATTGGCAACCCGGCTTGACGATGAGCACCCCACTTGTACAACTGTCCTGGGGGATGAAAGCAATGTCGCCTTGACAAAATATCTTTTTGTCCGCCGAGGTCTTGTGATATTTAACACCCATCTTTTCCAGTTTTTGGCCGCACTCATAATAGTAATACCCCCAGTCGTCCGCCGCAACATAGAAGCCTTCCAGTGCCGCGGAGTCGTTCTCCACGTCGTGCAGCATTCTTTCCCAACATTCTTTGGAACGGAATATAAAAACATATTCTGTCTGTTCTCCGTCCACATACACATCCGCCGTCTCTCGATATTGAGATACGGTGTCGCCGACGGAAACAATACCCTTGAAAGAGGTATCTCCTGCGGTCTCGTTTGCCGTCCCGCTCTTGCATCCGGCCATCATCGCCACGGCGCACAGCACCGCGAGGGTTAAAAATGCTTTCTTCATATACATTATATATTATTGGTTAAACTTCGGTTTTCCGCCGGGGTTTGCTGGGGGACCGTGAATCCGACTACTATCGTACTTTTAAATTATATTCTCTCTTGTCAATGATTTCAGTCTCCCAAGGACGTTTATATATCATTTTAATCCGTGTTGTTCCTTTGCGCTTGCCAACAAATGTCCATCGTTCCACTCCTGGTCCTGTTGGAAATTCATATGGGATGAATTCCCATCCGATTGTGTCTAAAATGTCATCTTTTTTCTCCCATTGCCAAGAATATCCGCTTCCCATACCTGACGTTTCAAAGTTTAAAACAATCTGCTCATCAACAACTATTTCATAGTCATAATCCTTGCCACACGATGTCAGCAGCAAGATAAGTGGCAATAGAAGTGTAAATGCTGGTTGTCTCATAGCGATTTATTTTTTGATTATTATTATTGCACTTGTTATTTCTTTTGTTTCAACTTTTAAAATGTATATGCATCGGGATTCGTTTTAGGGTCAGTGTGGTTACGATGGTATCGTGTTCGGATGGGTCGACATTGGTAAGCACCATGCTTTCTTGCGAAAGCATGTCTATCCTGAGCCATGGATTCTGTTGTTCGGAATCCTCCCTGATCATTATGCTGTCATTTCGCAGGGTGTATCCGTATTGATAGGTATTCGTGTCGCCTTGGTGCCACGCGGTTTCATAATAAAAGCCGTCATCGTCAAAACGCCATATAAGATTAGGCACAACAGTATCGTTCCGTTCTTTCTCGGAGGTGATAATCCTCCTGTCCAACCGAACCACTTTCCACTCGCCAAGCAACAGCAGTTGCCAGTCGTGTTCTAATCCGCCTTTGCTATGTAGGGTGTCGGTGCTCTCAATTCCGATAATGCTGTCGGCTGCGGTCTCGTTTGCTGCCCCGCCCTTGCAGGCGACCATCATCGCCACGGCGCACAACACCGCGAGGGTTAAAAATGCTTTCTTCATATACATTATATATTATTGGTTGAACTTCGGTTTCCCGCCGTGGTTTGTTGAGGCCTTGCGCCGGAGGCGCGGGGCCTCAACGTCCACCGCAGGCTACTCTTTGCGCCATCGCTTGAGCGTGGGGAAGTACTGCCGCAGTCCCTCGCGGTACTCGTCGGCGGTGAGGTGCTGGCCGGTGTTCTTGTTGAACTCGTCGAGGAACTGCACGCAGACCTCTATCATCTCGTCCATGGTGCAGTCCTGCGTGAAGTGGCCGTCGGCGTGGCAGTACTTGCAGTATTCGGGATTGTCGCTCACGACCTCGTCGCTCAGCGGCATGCCGCAACTCTGGCAGAAATGCTGGATTTTAGGGAAAGGATTGTCCATATTTGTTGTTTTTTTTTGTTGGTCTTTTTGTTCTTTTGTTCGCTATGCTCGCGAAATCCTATAGATCTTGTGGATTATTTGCTGACGCAGCAACAATCCGCGCAAGCGAGAATAATCTACAAGATCTACGAGATTTGACTTCGTCTTCGCTGCTTCATCTCGGCATAGCCCACGCAAGCGTGGCTATGCTCTCGACTTCCGCAGCTCCCTGCCGCGCAGCGGCAAGGCGATTTATTTGCGTTTCAGCACCGCGTGCACCTTCTCGACGATGTCGGCGGCGCGGAGGTGGTAGTTGGTGAGCATCTCGTCGGGGGTGCCGCTCTCGCCAAACTTGTCGTCCACGGCTACGTACTCCATCGGTGTGGGGCAATGGAGGGCGAGGGTCTGGGCCACGCTGTCGCCGAGGCCGCCGTTGAAGAGGTGCTCCTCGCAGGTGACGACGGCGCCGGTCTTGCGGGCGCTGGCCACGATGGCCTCCACGTCGAGCGGCTTGATGGTGTGGATGTTGATGACTTCGCAGCTGATGCCGACCTTCTCGAGCATTTCGGCGGCCTGCAGGGCTTCCCACACAAGGTGGCCGCAGGCGAAGAGGGTCACGTCCTTGCCCTCGCTCAGCAGCTGGGCTTTGCCGATCTCGAACTTCTCATTCTCCGGCAGGAAGCAGGGCATCTTCGTGCGGCCGAGGCGCAGGTAGACGGGTCCGACGTGCTCGGCGGCGGCCAGCGTGGCGGCCTTGGCCTGGTTGAAGTCGGCGGGCACCAGGACGGTCATGTTGGGCAGGGCCTTCATCAGGGCGATGTCCTCCATCGTCTGGTGGGTGGCGCCGTCCTCGCCGAGCGAGATGCCGGCGTGCGAGCCGCAGATCTTCACGTTCTTGTTGCTGTAGGCCACGACCTGGCGGATCTGGTCGTAGACGCGGCCGGTGACGAACTCGGCGAAGCCCCCGATGAAGGGCACCTTGCCGCAGAGGCTCAGACCGGCGGCGATGCCGACCATATTGGCTTCGGCGATGCCGCACTGGATGAAGCGGTCGGGGAACTCCTTGGCGAAGCCGTCCATCTTGACGCTGCCTTTAACGTCGGCGCTCAGCGCGACGACATTCTCATTGCGCTTGCCGGCTTCCACAAGGCCTTCGCCCATACCGGCGCGCAGTTCTTTCATTGATTGTTTTTCGTAGTGGGTCATAATATTTGTTGTTTTTATTGTTTTTATCTTTTTATGGGGTTAATGGGTTTTATGGGTTTAATGGGTTTAATGGGAGAATTGTTACTTTGGCCCATTAGACCCATTCTGCCCATTAGACCCATTCTGTCCATTCTGCCCATTCTGTCCATTGCTATCTCTATATGCTTTTCTTGCTTTGTACATTTCTTCTTTGATTCCTCCGTTCTCGAGGAAGTTGCGTTTCTGCCATTCTATCAGGCCGCGTATCAGCACATCGCATTGGTGTATCAGCGTGATGGCGATGTTGGCGATGGTCTCATCGGAGCGTTCTTTTATCTTCTCCCGATACACCGCAGAGTCCAGGTGCTTCCTGCAGAAAGCACGCGTCTGCACACAGCGCGGGTCGTCGTAGGGCCACTGCTCCAGGCCTCGCACCCGCAGGTAGTCCTCGTAGTCCAGCAGTAGCTCATGCAGCGAGGCCCGGTTGACGTTGGTGAGCTTTATCTCCATCTCTTTGGAGGTCACCCCGTCGATATTCCCTTCTGCTAGGTTCTGCTTGCCGCTCCGCGCCGCCTGCACCATCTGGTCTATCGTGCGGTCACCCCTGCTCAAGAACTTGTTGGCAAAGAAATACGTCACGTCGTAGATGCACTCCGCCTTGCGGAACGCCAACAACGTGCGATAGTTATTGTCTTGCCGTATAAAGTCCCTGTTGTCCATATATGTCTTATGAGTTATTCTTGTTTGTCGAAATCATCCTCACTTTCAAATCTGTTTTTGCTGAGAACACTCACATCGGAATCGAAATAGGTAATCGTCCGTATGGTCTCAAGTTTGCCATGGGAATCAGTCTCTTCATAGTGCTACAACGGGTTGGTTGAACGTCCCTCTGATGTCAGGCGCACAAGCGAGTCGGTAAGGCTGTCGTCATATCGCTGCCCATCCTCAAGTCGGTAGAAATACCTTACATGCGTAGTATCGAAATCCTGCCAGCCGGGATTGATGTCGGCGTTGCATTCGATGAGGTTCAAATCCTTGTAGAACGTGTAGTCCACATCGTACACTCTATACAAGTTGTCGTCCCCCAGCACAAAAGGCCGTCCCAGCCCGCCGTCGCTGAAGGCATAAAGCCGTCGGTCCAAAAGTCCGTCGCGCTGGTATAGCACATACTCCTCGTAGGGGTCGTCGATGAAGAAGAAGGATTCGTAATAAACGACATACTCATTGTTGCCCCAAACATGCTTGTCCGCCACGTCAAAGAGGAAGGTCAGGAAGATGCCGAAAGCGCAAACGCAGATAACCCCAGTGAGGACCAATAGTGCCGCCACCCTCACTGCCCAATGCCGGGCATGGGCAAAATGGACCATCAGCAGTATGGCGTAAACTACCGTCAGAATCAGGGCAAACAGCGTGGCCCATGTGTCTAACTGCCACACAGGACGGACACCCTCGGGCAGCACTAGCCCCGGCACCAGGGCCAAGGCCCACAGCACAAGTGCCGTGATGCCTGTTGCTCGGCGGATTGTTTTAAGGGTGTTGGTGTCCATATAATAATGTAATTAAGGTGTTAGCGGTTTCCTTTCTCCAAGTCCACCGAGGTCTGTTTGGCTGCGGTGATGGTGAATTGAGCCATACTGGTAGTACTGCCGTCGGTAGGCTTTAGGGGTTTGAGCACTACGTAGTATTCTCCGGGCATAAGCGTGATGCGCTCCGAGGGAGCACTGGGGTCCAAGTCGCAGACCCATTGCAACGTTCCGTTGCGCGAGACAAAAATGCTGCCCGTGCAATTCACCTTGGGCTTGTTCAGGGCCAACTGTCCGGGAAGGGGAATCGACAGTTCTGTGGCAGCCCCTTCGCGCACGGCCACATTGGAGAGGTGGATCGGAGGGACGGAGAGCACCTCGATGTCGTAGCGTCCAACCAGGTAGTTCCGGCGGGCTCCCAAGGGTTGGGTGGACAGCAGCCGGGTGCTGTCGTGCTGCCGCACCAGCACCTCATAGCTGGAGGGCTGGTCTGTGGTCCGCTTAGTGTCTTGGTAGAGTCGAAGGCTGCCCATGGGGGCGGGAACCTCTAGGTGTTGAAACTGAGCGAATCGATAATTGTATAGCCGGATTGGCGGTTGGGTGAAAAACGTAATGTCGTAGGAGGAAAGGGGGTCGAGGCTGAGGGTGTCGGGCGGGTTTTCGGTATTGTGGCGATAAATAGTAGAATAGCGGACCGTGTGGGTGAAATGGTCGTAGAAGACTATGGGCACCTCCACCTCGAAGGGTTTGTGGCTCGAGTCGGTCAGCCGGAAAATCACCTGCGACTTTTGGCCGGAGAGGTAGAAGAGTTGGCGCATTTTTGCATCGAAATGCTCTTCGTCTTCCATGAAGGTGAACTGCCCGGCGCAGTCGGGCTCATGTTTGAAGTCGTCGTGGTTGCCTATGCCCACAATGAACGTCTGCACCACGGTGCCGCTGCGCTGCACCCGCTGTGCCACGTCGCAGATGCTCCCCTCGCAGTCGTCTAGGCCATCGGTGATGATAAGGATGATGTTGCGCGCGTGGCGGTCGTGGGGGAAGTCGCCCAGCGAGTTGTTCAGGGCCGAAGCCGCCGCGCAGTCGCCCTGCGGCACCAAGGTCTTGATCTTGCTTTGCAGGCGGTAGTGGTTCTGTGGGGAGAAGGGCACCTCCAGCGTGGTGCTGTAGGCCTCTTTGTTGAGGTGTCCGTAAACGCGCAGGGCCACCTCTATGTCGGGCTGGTTGTCGATGCTGTCCAGCAGGCGCAGCAGCACCTTCTGGGTCACCTTTATTTTGGCATCGCTCTGCCACTTGTCCCACATGCTTTGCGAGCAGTCGAGAATGAGCAGCACTCGGGTTCGGTCGAGTGCTGCGGATGGTTTCTGGGCCTCGGCAGTTAGGCCGAGGCCTACCAGTAGAAGTGCTATGAATGCTAGTCTTCTCAATGTCCTATAGTGGGAGGTTAGAAATCGCCGAGGGTCTCTTCCAACTGCGCCAAGGCCTTGGGCAGGTCGTCGGTGGAGAGCACGGAGCCGTGGTATTTGTTGGTGCCCTGCATGAAGTCCACGCCGTAGCCCATCTCGGTGGTGAGGATGACCACCACGGGGCTGCCCTTGCCGGTGAGCGACTTGGCCTTGGCCATGCCGTCCAGCACCTGCTGCATGTCGTTGCCGTTCTCGATGACCACCACGGTCCACATGAAGGCTTCGAACTTGGCCTTGAGGTCGCCGAGGTCCATCACCTGCTGTGTGGTGCCGTCAATCTGCTGGTGGTTGTAGTCGATGGTGGAGATGAGGTTGTCCACATGTTTGGCGCCGGCAAACATGACGGCCTCCCAAATCTGCCCTTCCTGCAGTTCGCCGTCGCCGTGGAGGGTGTAGACCAGGTTGGGGTCGCCGGTCATCTTCTTGCCCAGTGCGGCACCGATGCCCACGCTAAGGCCTTGTCCCAGCGAGCCGCTGGCCATGCGTATGCCCGGCAGACCGTGTTCGGTGGAGGGGTGGCCCTGCAGGCGGGTGCCAAACTGGCGGAAGGTGTTCAGCTCGTTGACGGGGAAATAGCCGCGGCGTGCCATAGTGCTGTAAATCACTGGGGTGATGTGGCCTTGCGACACAAAGAGCATATCCTGCCCCTGTCCGTCCATGGTGAAGTGTTCGGGGTCGTGGTTCATGATGTTGAACTGCATGGCAGTCATCCAGTCGGCGGTGCCGAGGGAGCCGCCTGGGTGACCCGACTTGGCGGCGGTGGTCATACGAAGGATATCGCGACGCACCTGCGTGGCGATGGTCTGAAGTTCTTTTGTTGATTTCATGGTAATATATTATTCCTTATTAAATTAATTTCAAAAATGTGTGCAAGGGGTTGGCAAACGTGTGTCCTAGAGGCTCATTGTTTGAGGTGCTTGCTGTCTTCTGCCGTATGCTGTCTTTTGCTGAGTAAAGGCTGTTGTGCTCTTGGAGGTGAAAAGGTGATTGATTTGTTGTTGAGTTGTAGCGGCCAATGGGTCTCAGGCTGGGGCTGTCTGGTTGGGTGCGGAAACGAGCCTGTAGTTCAGAAGCCTTGCAAGATGTCCTGTCCAAAGATGGTTGACAGCCGGGTTATCGATGTTCCGGATCCCCCAAATGGCTTGGAGAGATAGGGGTGGGATGGGGGCTGCCGTGTGAGGAAAAACTTGAAAAGGCCGGAAGAGAGTAGGCTGCAATAGGGTGTAAAAGTAACATAGATGGGGTCCTGTCCGTTGCAATAACTTTAGAATAGGCCTCTTCCTATTCGTGCCCTTATTTCCCATTGCTCCATGCTTTTACGTTTCCGGCTAGCTTTGCCTGCTTTTTTCTACTGAGAGAAAGGCGAGAACTGCCCCTTGGAACCTGTCCTGCTGTATGTAAACATAGGCCAGAGAAGTGTTTTCTCCGTTGCTGTCTTTCCGGTATTACAGGTGTGGCGTTTCCCACACTATGGACAATCGCTCTCCAATCATTCCCAACCACGTGGACAATAGACGGGCCACTGTATGTGGGACCAGTGGCTGTTTAGAGTCTGAAAATGTACTGGCGGCTGTTCTGGTCGTAGCAGATGAGCTCCTCGCCCTGGCGGGTGCAAGTGACGGCGAGGGCGTTCTCGTGCTCGTCGGTGACGCTGCCGGTGCCCTTGTCGCCTTTCATGGTGATGTGGCCCCAAACGCGGCCGTTGGCGCCGTGGCCGGAGATGTACAGCACTTCCTCCTTGGCGGGTTCCTTGCGAGCGACCTTGCGTGCGGCCGGAGCAGGCTTGACAGGCTCTTCGACTATTTCGGGCTCAGGCTCTGGTTCGGGTTCGGGCTCGGGTTCGCTGAGCACTGCGGTGTCAAATATGGGTTCCTCCGCGGTCTGGGCATTGTTGCAGCTAAGGAACAAAAGTGGCGTAACAGCCAACAAAATGAGTAATAAACTACGTTTCTTGCTAATCATAATTGCATAATTTTGAGGTTACAAAGATACGCAATTCTTTTTAATATAAAAAAAATATTTATTAACATATTGTTTATAGCCCCTCTTACTGCCCCCTTCCGCCGCTCTCGTTTGTTCCGGGACTTCCATTTTCTTGCCGAACACGCCCCTTGGATGTTCAGAATGCTATCTTATTTTCACAATGCTTGTATTATCGTTTATTTATGTTTCATAAATAAACGATAATACAAATCTAATATAAATGATGTATTTTTTATCGCCTCAGTGCGAAGTTTTTTTCAAAATCATGAGGGCTGAGAAAGATGGATGGCTGAAGGTGCGTGGTTGTAGGGCGGAGTGGGGGAGGAGGGGAGTGGGAGGCGGTGGGTAAGTAGTCACAGGGTGAGGAGCGTGATGGAGAGGGCTATGGGTGGGGGAATAAGCCGTTCGGGGACGGGGAAATATGTTGGAGGAGAAAATAATTTTTGTTATTCCATACAAATTTAGTATTTTTGCAGACCCACGCATTGCGTGACTATTTTTTTGATAATACAGAATAACAACAAGATATGAACAAAAAATCCATTATCGGACTGATTCTTATTTTTGCAATCTTTGTCGGTTACATGTTTTGGGTGGCCCCTTCGAAGGAAGAGTTGGCGGAGCGCCAGCGTGTGCATGACTCCATCATGGCGGCCTTTGAGGACAGTGTGGCCTATGCCGACAGCATAGCAAAAGTTCAGGCCGAACTAGACAGTCTGGCCAAGGCCGGCGACACCCTGGCGCAACGCCAGATGCAGATGAACAAGCGCGGGGATATGGGCGTATTCAATGCCAGTGCTTTCGGCGACACCATCAGCCTGTTGGTGAAGAACGAAAAAATGAGTGTAGGCATCACTAACATGGGTGCCCAGGTGCGTGAGGTAATCCTCAAAGACTACACCACATATGACAGCATGCCCCTGCAGCTGATTACCCCTGCCGACGACAATATGAACCTGATTTTCTCCACCGAGGAGAGCCGTGTCATCAACACGCGCGACCTGGTGTTTGTGCCCTATGTCGAGCAGAACGGCCAGTTGGTGGAAGTTAAGGGAGATACGGAATACGAGATTTCGGACGAGGAAGAGCTTCACCTGCGCCTACGAGCCTATGTGGGCGACAGCAACGGCATGGACAAGGGCCGTTATGTTGAGTTCTACTACGCCTTCGGCGGCAACGACTACAATGTCAATTTCGACATATCGTTCCATGGCCTAAACAAGGTCATCCGCCAGGACCCCTATATGGACTTTGAGTGGCACAACCGCATGAACCGTCAGGAGAAAGTGGATGCCAGCTCCAAGGGCAGCCGCAACCGCAACAAAGACCCCGAGAAGTTCTACTCCAGTGTCTACTATAAGTCGGCCGGCGACGTGGTCGAAGTGGGCCGCGGCCGCGATGGCGACAAGCAGGTGAAGACCAACCTCGACTGGGTAGCCTTCAAGCAGCAATTCTTCTGTGCCATATTGATGGCGGACAGTTCGTTTGAGAATGCCGAATTGGCCCAAGTGACCGAAAAGGATGTAGAGGACGAGAAGTATCTGTGTGACATGAGTGGTACCATCGGCCTCACCTATGAGGCCAAGGAGGATTTCGTCATGCCGATGGGGTTCTACTTCGGACCTACCAAGTATCGCAATCTGCGCGCCGAGCATCAGGGCTTTGAGAAAATGTTGCCGTTGGGATGGTGGATCTTCTCTAAGTTTGTCAGCCGTGTCTTCATCATCCCCACGTTCAACTTCTTGGAGACCTTCAACTGGAACTATGGTATCATCATCATCGTCTTTACCATCCTGCTGCGTCTGCTGCTCTTCCCACTGACCTTCAAGTCCTATCAGGGCACTGCCATCATGCGTATTCTCAAGCCCGAGATGGATGCCCTCAACAAGAAATACCCCAATCAGGAGGACGCGCTGAAGAAGAGCCAGGAAATGCAGCGGCTGCAGAAGAAAGCGGGCTACAATCCCATGGCAGGTTGCTTGCCAGTCTTGCTGCAGATGCCCATACTCACGGCCATGTTCATGTTCTACCCCCAGTCGGTAGAGTTGCGTCAGAAACACTTCTTGTGGTGCGACGACCTTTCCACCTATGACAGCATTCTGGACCTTGGCTTTAACATCCCGCTTTATGGCGACCACGTGTCGTTGTTCTGCCTGCTGATGTTCGGCATGCAGTTCTTCTATACCTGGTACACCATGCGTGGCAACCAGGGCCAGGCCTCCATGCCCGGCATGAAATTCGTGATGTACTTCATGCCTTTCATGATGCTCTTCATGTTCAACAGCATGGCGGCAGCCCTTAACCTCTACTACTTTGTATCGTTGAGCCTTACCATGCTGCAGATGATTCTCATCCGCAAGTTCACCAGCGAGAAGAAAGTCCGTGCCCGCATGGCAGCCTACGACCAGAATCACAGCAATAAGCCTGCCAAGAAAAGCAACTTCCAGAAGCGTTTGGAGCAGGCTCAGAAAATGGCCGAAGAGGCACAGCGTCAGCAACAAAAAAGAAGATAAGTTTGTCAGCCAGGTGCGAGGGCCGGAGGCGCCCCCTCGCGGTCCCCGCACCTGCTAATAGCGAAACCAACACTAACTAACAATATTAATTAAATCCAACAAATTATGGTAGTAGCAATTATTATCACCTTTATCGTGGGATATGCCTGCATTGCGCTAGAGCACCCACTGAAAGTTAACAAGACCGCTTCCGCCCTGCTTTTGGGAGTGGTTCTTTGGGTTATGTTTGCACTCTCGATGAATGTTTTTGGACCGGGATTTAACATTTCCGACCCCGAGTCGTGGCATGTTTTCCTCAAGTCGTTGCTCATCGAGAATCTAGGAGAGACTGCCGAGACAGTGTTCTTCCTGTTGGGTGCAATGACAATTGTCTCCCTGATTGACAACTACCAGGGTTTCAGTATCATCACCGACCGCATCAAAACTACCAACCGCAAGAAGCTCTTGTGGATCCTCAGCCTTCTCACCTTCTTCCTGTCAGCCCTGTTAGACAACATGACCACCGCCATCGTCATGTGCGCCCTGCTCCGCAAACTGATCAAGGATCAGAAAGAGCGTTGGCTGTTTGCCGGTATGGTCATTCTTGCTGCCAATGCCGGTGGTGCGTGGAGCCCCATTGGCGACGTCACCACCATCATGCTGTGGATCGGCGGTCAGGTTACCACGGTCAACATTATGATTAAGACCATCTTGGCATCGCTAGCCAGCATGGCCGTGCCTGTGTTCATCCTCTCACTGATGCCTATCATGAAAGGCGAAATCGAGCGTCCCGACAATGTGGGAGGCGATGACAACTACATTCCTCGTGAATGGCGTATGCGCATCCTCATCATCGGTATCTGCGGCCTGATTTTTGTCCCCGTCTTCAAGACCATCACCCATCTGCCTCCCTATCTGGGCATGCTCTTCAGCTTGTCAGTGCTGTGGGTTATCACCGAAATTGGCAGCCACAGACGTCATTTGAAAGAGCAGGGTGCTGGCAAACCCATGCCTACCGTCATGAGCACCCTGGAACATGTCGACACCCCCAGCGTCCTCTTCTTCCTCGGAATTCTGATGGCCGTTAGCGCACTGAATGCCGCCGGCATTCTCGGCATGCTTTCCAACGGCCTGAGCGATGCCTTCTTGGGCAAGAGTGTGGCAGGCGTCAGCGGATTCTTCCTGATTGACA
Organism: uncultured Bacteroidales bacterium; assembly: GCA_947168515.1. Classification (GTDB taxonomy): domain Bacteria; phylum Bacteroidota; class Bacteroidia; order Bacteroidales; family P3; genus Colimorpha. The sequence goes on along the minus strand of CAMVMF010000020.1, from coordinate 32,990 downwards.
TAATCATTGGTATCCTTTCCTCCATCATCGACAACGTGCCTCTGGTGGCCGCTACTATGAAGATGTACCCCATTGTTGGCGACAACGTCATGTTCGTCACCGACCATGCTTTCTGGGAGTGCCTGGCCTATTGCGCCGGTACTGGTGGCAGCTTGCTCATCATCGGTTCCGCCGCTGGTGTTGCCGTGATGGGTATGGAGAAAATCGACTTTATTTGGTATCTCAAGAACATCTCCTGGCTGGCCTTGGTGGGCTATCTGGCCGGTGTTATTGTATACATCCTCATGTACACCTTTATGTTCGAGCCTGCTGAGGCCGCCAATGCAGCCGCTTTGATGGCACCCGCAGCAGTCCCGCTTGTATGATAAAGTAATGCTTTCTTAATTAATAAATGGCAAAAAAACTTAGTTCAGCAATGCAAAGCTGGCGTAGACGCAGCGCAGGGCGCAAAATCTTCGACATTGTCGTAGGACTTTTCGCCCTGGCTGGGTTTGCCATCATCGGAGCCTGGGCTTTCTATCAGCTGGGCTTCACCAAAAACCGCGGGGCCGTTGACAAAAACTACCGCTATATGCTTTCCGTCGACGAGATGAAGGCCCTGCAAGACTCCACTTTCACCGAACAACAATATCAAGAGCGCTGGATGCGCCAGTATGCCAAGTTGGTTGCTTTCAGTAAGTTCTATCCTACTAATGCCCAACTCATCACCCAGGCTGCCCAATTCAGTCACGACCCCATGCATGTGGACCGTATGATAAGGGCCTGCAGCATGTACATAGAGGATCAGACCGAATACAACAATTTGTTGCAAGAGATGAATAAACTGTTGGACAAATATCCCCAACAGGAGGCCGCCAATGTGATTCCTTGGATGCAAGGGGCCGAGTGGGCTGCCTTGAAAGAGGCTATCGTCCGCGACAAAGCCCTCATCGACGAGGTGGGCAAACTGACCGGAGTGGAGCCCCGACTGATAGTGGGCTGTCTGATAGGCGAGCAGATTCGTCTGTTCAACACCAAACGCGAGACCATCAAGCAGTATTTGGGTCCCGTGAAAGTGCTGAGCGTCCAGTCGCAGTTCTCCTATGGCGTCAACGGCATCAAGATGTCCACGGCTAAGACCATCGAGGAACACCTAAAGGACCCCACGTCGCCTTTCTATATGGGCAAGCGGTATGAGCATCTGCTCGACTACACAGTGGAAGGGCAGGCGCAGGACGACGAGCGTTACAACCGCCTTGTGGACTATCGTAACCACTTATACTCCTACCTCTATACTGCCTGCATCCTTCACCAAACTAAGATGCAGTGGGAGCGTGCGGGCTACGATATCAGCAATCGTCCCGACATCCTCTTCACCTTGTTCAACGTGGGATTCGCCCAGTCGGTGCCCAAGCCCGACCCCGTCTGCGGAGGCAGCCATATCAAAGTGCGTGACAAGGTGTACACCTTTGGGGCCATAGGATTCGACTTCTACTATTCGGGCGAGTTGGCGGAGGAATTCCCCTTCTGGCGTCAGCGTTTCATCCCTGGCGACAAAGAACTCACCGACGAGGAGATTGCCTACATCCAGGGCAGCGTGAGCAACTGCAAGCGTCCGCCCAGAGGCTGGGAGTATGTGAAAAAAGACACCCTCGCCCCGCAGGTGCCGCAGGAGACCGTCTATCACAGCTATGACGACGACCCCTATGCCGGTACTTATGCCAACGAATAAACTCATGGGTATCGGTGTAAAAAAAGACCATCTGAAGCTGCTCATTTTTGAAGAAAAGGGGTCGCATAATTGAATATTCAAGGCAGTAATATGTGTGCTGGTTTCAGTTGAGTTTATTTGCAGTGTGTTGATATGTAATAAATTGTGATTCTTTAGAAGTTTTTTTTGATAAAAATAGTTGTTGATTAAAAAAAAAGTAGTACTTTTGCAACCGCTTTCGAGGGTCGTATTGAGGATTGTTGATGCTCTTTCCCATGCGGATAAGAAAGCGATTTGGAACGAAAAAAATAGATAAAAGACATGGCAAAGAAGAATAAAGACGCAAGAGTGCAGGTTATCCTCGAGTGCACCGAGCAGAAAAACAGTGGTGTCCCTGGCATGAGCCGTTATATCACCACCAAGAATAAAAAGAACACCCCCGAGCGTTTGGAGCTCAAGAAGTACAACCCGTACTTGAAGAAAATGACTGTTCACAAAGAAATCAAATAAAATATAGGAGATAGAGAACTATGGCAAAAAAAGTTGTTGCAACCCTGAAAACCGCTACCGGTAAAAGTTACGCAAAGGTGATCCGTATGGTTCGCTCTCCCAAAACCAACGCTTATACCTTCGAAGAGAGCATCGTTCTCTCTGACCAGGTGCAAGAAGTACTCAAGAAAAAATAATGCTAGCGCAGCATTATCGGTAATAATATTTTTTTTTCATACGCTTTTGTTTTAGCCTCCGTTGTGAAACGGGGGTTTTTTTATGCGATTTATTTAGGAATCGTTTTTTTTTTGTATATTTGTCTTGTGAAAACATATTTCATGTTTTCTCTAATGTTGTGATTATATGTTTTTTGTTGTATGCTCTTTTTTTGACATCGGTGGGTAAAAGATGTATGGTAGGCAAAATACTTGCGCTATAATGGCCTTAACTTGGTTTGGTCTATGATAATTTACGAATGTGGAAGAGGTGTAATTGCCAACTGACCGGTTGCACTTCCATTCGGGAATTTGGTAATGTGTCTTCGAGAAATAACATATATGTTGGGGCATCAAAAGAGTGCAGTGGTGATGAATACGTTTATTTGATTAATTATTAATATGGAAAAACCCTTGCGTAGACAATACCGTTTTGTACTGTTTGTTGGATTACTACTTTGGTTGGTGGGCGATGCCATTATCCTTTGTTTCAACCGCATGCCTGCCAATGATGCTTTCAATGAGTTAGTAATGCCTCGTGGCATTACGTTATGGGTTGTTTTGGGAGTGGTTCTATCGGGTATTATCGAAGAGTATATTTTCAGGGGATGGACTACGAAGTACAAAAAAGCTATTCTGTGGTCGTTAATCTTCCAGACAGTATGCTGCTTTTGGGCGGCAGGTTGGCTGGTGGGTCTTGCCGTAGGCATTCTTAGTGTATGTGTTCTTTTCGCATTGAAGCATATCCGCCATAGGAGGTTGTTGCTGATTATTAGTACATCCTTGTTCTTTGCATTGGCTCATGTAGGACGGTTTTATGCGTTCACCTGGAGCAGCCTGGTTTTTATTGTAGGCACTTTTGGGTTTGGCCTGGTCATGGGTTATGTGGCGTCTTGCCACAAGTTGCGATATGCCATGCTGATTCATGCACTCTTCAATCTGTCGGCTTGTGTTCTGGTGGCTTATGGTCAGTTCTTATATGATGGTCACGACACTCTTTCATATAGCGACGATTTTGTCAGTTTCGAAGCCCATCGCCACAGGCAGGCCGTGTCGTTCAGCTATTCCTATAGCGACACGCTTGTCCACTACGATGCAGTCTTGGGCGGAATGGTCCAGCACCTGATGAATGAGTACCATAGGAGCCTTGGTTTGGACCCTGATAATTTGCATGTGCTGTATCAGTTTGACCACGACCCAATTTACAGCGAATGCTATGATATTTCGATTCGGGGTGTTTCAAAAAAGATATCGCCGGCAGACTATAGGGAAGTCGTCAAGACATTAAACGACCATGGGCTGATTGCCCTGGACACCACCTTCCAGAACCTATGGCTTTTGGGCATTAACAATCCGTCGAAACCAAGTGGCAAAGATACTGGCAGCTATTGTGTGAGACGGCTCATGGTGGATCTGAGACACAAATTCAAAATGCCTGTCTTCGTCGATACAGGAACGAGCAATGATTTCTCCTTGCCCAATTCCGTATCTCAGTGTGTCGAAAATTCAAAAACATGGGCGGATTGTGTCACATTGTTGCAACCTTATGGTATTGTTCTGCATGAGGACAGCCTGTCGAAAGTTCAGGTGGTCAACGTGAAATGGAAAATTGAGAATGGTGCCATTAAGTAGTTGGCATGCATATAGGTATGCCACATGCTGCTGTCTTTCTGTAGCCGAAGTCCAAAGTTGTTGTGGGGTTTTCCTTTGAAGGCTTTTAAGGAGCTCTTTGGTCGTGCACAAAGATTTTCAATTCATAAAAAGTCATTTTTTTTTTGTATATTTGCATTTTGGATGCATTGTGCCCGCAAGGGCGCAAGTGTTTGCATATATGTGTGTTACTAAATAATAATAATATATAAATGAGTTATAAGGAGTACAAACAGCTTAACATGACCCAGATTGGCGAAGAAATCCGCAAATATTGGGAAGAGAATGAGACTTTTGAGAAAGGGCAGGAATTGTCTGAAGGGCACCCCTCTTTCGTGTTCTACGATGGCCCCCCGTCGGCCAATGGCAAGCCCGGCATCCACCATGTCATGGCTCGTACCATCAAGGATGTTTTCTGCCGCTACAAGGCGCAGAAGGGTTACCATGTCGACCGAAAGGCCGGTTGGGACACTCACGGCCTGCCCGTCGAACTGGGCGTAGAGAAGACCCTCGGCATCACCAAGGAAGACATTGGCAAGAAGATTAGTGTGGACGAATACAACCATGCCTGCCGCACCGAGGTGCTGAAGTACAAAGACCTTTGGGACGAACTCACCCGCCAGATGGGCTACTGGGTCGACTTGAAGCATCCTTATATCACCTTCGAAAACGAATACATCGAAACCCTGTGGTTTCTGCTGAAGAAACTATATGACAAGGGTTTGCTCTATAAGGGCTATACCATTCAGCCCTTCAGCCCTGCTGCCGGCACCGGCCTATCCAGCCACGAGCTGAATCTCCCCGGCTGCTATCGCGATGTGAAGGACACCACCTGTGTGGCCCTTTTCAAGCTGAAGGAGCTCAAGGGATTTGACGTTCCAGCTGCCGACGTGCCCACTTATGCCATTGCATGGACCACCACTCCATGGACCCTGCCTTCCAACACGGCCCTCTGCGTGGGACCCTCAATAGACTATGTGCTGCTCGACACCGTACACCCCTACACGCAGGAGCCTTGCCGCATAGTGATGGCCAAAGCCCTCATGGGTAGTTTCTTCACCGAGGGGGAACCTGAGGAAAAGTCCAAACTCATTCATGCTACCATTTTGGGCGAATGTAAGGGTGCCGCCCTTGAAGGCATCGCCTACGAACAGCTGATTCCTTGGGTGAAACCCACCGTGGTCGACATGGCCGCACAGACCCACCGTACCGCTCAAGAAGGGGAGGCTTTCCGCATCATCTTGGGCGATTACGTCACCACAGAGGATGGTACGGGTATTGTGCATATAGCCCCCACCTTTGGTGCCGACGACGCCCGCGTGGCCAAGAAAGCCGGCATCGCCGACTTGCTTCTTTATGACCTCGACGGCAAACAGGCCCCCATGGTGGACCGCACCGGTAAGTTCTGGAAACTTGAAGACCTCGACCCCGAATGGGTGAAAGGCAATGTCGATGTGGCCTTATACGAGCAGTATGCCGGCAAGTTCGTCAAGAATGCCTATGACCCCACCAAGACTGACAAGGACATGAGTCTGGATGTGGAACTGGTGGTCATGCTCAAGGAGCAGGGCAAGCTGTTCAAGAGCGAGAAACACACCCATAGCTACCCCCATTGCTGGCGTACCGACAAGCCCGTGCTCTATTACCCGCTCGACAGTTGGTTCATCCGCACCACCGCTTTGCGCGAGCGCATGATAGAACTCAACAAGACCATCAACTGGAAGCCCGAGGCTACCGGCACGGGACGTTTTGGCAATTGGTTGGAGAATATCGTCGACTGGAACCTCAGCCGCAGCCGTTATTGGGGCACCCCGTTGCCCATCTGGCGTACCGAAGATGGCCGAGAGGAAATCTGCATCGGCAGCGTCGAGGAACTCCGCAACGAGATTGACAAGGCTGTTGCTGCTGGCTTCATGAAAGAGAATCCTTATAAGAGCACCGACTTTACGGCCTTCGACCTCCACCGCCCCTATATCGATGGTGTCGTGCTGGTGTCGCCAACAGGCCGCAAGATGATGCGTGAACCCGATTTGATAGACGTGTGGTTCGACAGCGGTGCTATGCCCTATGCCCAGATTCACTATATGGGAGAGGAACTCAAGCCTGAGCAGTTCCCTGCCGACTTTATTGCCGAAGGTGTCGACCAGACCCGTGGCTGGTTCTATACCCTGCATGCCATCGCCACCATGTGTTTCGACAGCGTGGCCTTCAAGAATGTCATCAGCAACGGCTTGGTGCTTGACAAGAACGGCAACAAGATGTCCAAACGTCTGGGCAACGCCGTCGATCCTTTCGATACCCTCAGCAAAGAAGGCCCCGATGCCACCCGTTGGTATATGATTACCAACAGCCAGCCATGGGACAACCTGAAATTTGACATCTCCGGTGTCGATGAGGTCCGCCGCAAACTCTTTGGCACCCTCTACAACACCTACAGCTTCTTTGCCCTCTATGCCAACATCGATGGCTTTGAGTACAAGGAGGCCGACCTGCCCATCAATGAACGTCCCGAAATCGACCGCTGGATTCTCAGCGAGCTTAACACATTGGTGAAGACGGTGGACGAGTCCTTTGCAGACTATGAGCCTACCCGTGCCGGGCGTGCCATCCAGGAGTTTGTCGATGCCAACCTTAGCAACTGGTACGTGCGTCTCTGCCGTCGCCGTTTCTGGAAAGGCGAGATGACCGCCGACAAGATTTCGGCCTACCAGACCCTTTATACCTGCTTGGAGACTTTGGCCCGTCTGATGTCCCCCATTGCTCCTTTCTTCAGCGAGCGTATGTTCCTTGACCTGAACGAGGTCACCCATCGTTTCGATGCCCAGTCGGTCCACCATGTGGCTTTCCCCGAAATCCACGAGGAAATGATTGATAAAGGTTTGGAGGAGCGTATGGAGTTGGCTCAGAAAATCTGCTCCATGGGTCTCTCGCTTCGTAAGAAGAGCAATCTCCGTGTGCGTCAGCCTCTGGCTAAGATCATGCTGCCCGTGCAGAGCGAGGATTTCCGTCAGCAGGTGGAACTCGTGCAGAACCTCATCTGTTCCGAATTGAACATCAAGGGGGTTGAGTTCCTGGCGCAGGACAACGACATCCTGGTGAAGCGCATCAAGCCCAACTTCAAGACGCTGGGTCCCCGCTACGGCAAGATTATGAAGGCCATCAGCGCACAGATTCAGGCTTTCTCGCAGCAACAGATAGTGGCCCTTGAGTCCGCTGGCAAATGCGACCTTACCGTGGAGGGACAGCCCGTAGAGATTCTGCTTTCCGATGTTGAGATTGCCACACAGGACATCCCCGGCTGGGTGGTGGCCAATGAGGGCAACCTCACCGTGGCGCTCGATATCACGGTCAGTGACGAACTGAAGGCAGAGGGTATCGCCCGAGAGTTGGTCAACCGCATCCAAGGTATCCGCAAGGAGGGCTTTGAGGTGACAGACCGTATCCGTGTCGAGCTGCTCCATGGCGAATGGGACGAGGCTGTGAAGGCCCACATGGACTACATCTGCAACGAGGTCCTCTGCACCCAACTTTCATTGGTGGATTCCATAGACGACCCTGCCCAGCAGACCATTGAGATTATTGAGGGCCAGCCCACCACTATTCTGCTGACCCCTGTTGACCGTTGACCATACTTCGCCTTAGGTCCCCAAGTCTAAGGCTCGTGGGATTAAGGCGTTGATCGTATGGTTGATAGAAAGAATAGAAACCTAGATAATCTAGAAACAAGAAATGATAGAAAGAATCAAGTCTTTGGCCAAAGCCAATGCCGCCACCGTTATCGAATGGCGGCGTTGGCTCCATCGGCACCCCGAGCTGAGTCAGCAGGAGTACGGCACCATGAACTATGTGGCAGAACGTCTGCGTGAGATGGGACTGGAACCAAAGACCGGCATAGGCAAGACGGGCGTGATGGCCATGATACGCGGAGGCAAGGACCCCGACGGCTATTGTGTGGCCATGCGCGCCGACTACGACGCACTGCCACTCACAGAGGCCACGGGACTGCCGTTTGCCTCGGAGAATCCGGGTGTCATGCACGCTTGTGGACACGACATGCACACGAGTTCACTTCTCGGAGCTGCACAAATCCTTTGCCAAATACGAGAGGAACTTAACGGCAGCGTGATGCTTATCTTTGAACCTTCGGAAGAGATGTACCCCGGAGGGGCCCGCATGATGATGGAGGACGGCCTGTTTGATGAGGTCATGCCCAACGAGATATACGGCTTCCACTGCCTGCCCGAGATGGAGGTAGGACGTATAGGGATGCGCAAGGGCCGCTACATGGCTTCTACCGACGAGCTCTACTGGACCATTAAGGGTAGGGGCGGCCATGGGGCCACGCCGCACCTGAGTGTCGACCCCATTTTGATTGCCTCCCATATCGTGGTGGCCTTGCAACAGATTGTCAGTCGCAATGCCGCCCCCATGATGCCTACGGTGCTGAGCTTTGGCCGTTTCGTTGGCGAAGGCCGTACCAATATTATCCCCGATGAGGTGAAGATGGAAGGTATCATTCGCACCTTTGATGCCGACTGGCGTTTGCAGTGCCACGAGAAGATTCGCAAAATCAGTTGTGGCATAGCCGAAAGCATGGGTGGCGAGTGCGACCTATTCATCGACTATGGCTATCCCCCGGTGGTCAATGATGACACTTGCACCCAGCAGGTACATGACAACGGCGTGGCCTTCTTGGGCGAGGAGAATGTCGACTGGCTGGACCTTCGCATGACGGCAGAGGATTTTGCTTTCTTTGCGCAAAAGATTCCGGCCTGCTATTTCCGTGTGGGCATCCATGTTCCGGGGACCCCCGTCTGCAACCTTCACCGTCCGAATCTCCTGGTAGACGAACGTTCGATAGAGGTGGCCAGCGGATTTGAGGCCTATAATGCCTATAAATGCCTGTTGGATAGAGTAAAAAAATAGGAAAGAAAAAATGTCTGAAAAGAAGGTAGATGTGATAGACACCACAGCGGAATTGGGCGAAAAGAAAATCCCCCATTTGTTGTGGAAGTATGCGTTGCCCTCGGTCGTGACGCAGATTATTGCTACAGTGTACAATCTTGTGGACAGCATTTTCTTGGGCCATGCCACTAATGGGGCACTCATTCTGGCCGCCTTGGCTATCGTGTTGCCTATCATGAACATCATACATGCCTTTGGCTCCTTGGTGGGGGCCGGCGCAGGTGCCCGCATGAGCATCGTGCTTGGCAGAAAGGACTTTGCCTGGGCTGAGAATATCTTGGGTACCAGCATGTTCCTTACGTTCTTCTTTGGTGTGCTTTTTTTGACTGCAGGCTACCTTTTCATGGACCCTATTCTGGCCATGTTTGGTGCCTCAGAGCTGACCATCAGGTTGGCACATGAATACATGGTCATCGTCCTGCCGGGCATGTTCCTCACAACCCTCAGTTTCAACCTGTCGGGACTGATACGTGCCACGGGTTACGCCACTAGGTCTATGTGGATACAAATCAGTGGCGCACTGCTGAATATCGTGCTCGACTACATCTTCATCATCCTGTTGGACAAGGGTATCGAGGGTGCTGCATGGGCAACGTCTATCTCTATGGCCTTTTCGGCTTTGCTGGCAGTCCTCCACTTCGTATCGCCTAAGTCGTTCATACGTTTCCGCCGTCATGCGTGGAAGCCCCGTATGTATATCATCAAGAACATCCTAGCCATAGGCATCAGCCCCTTCTCGATGAATGTGGCAGCGTGCTTAGTGGTGGCATTGCTCAACTCGCAGTTGATCAAGTACGGCAGCGATATTGCGGTCAGTTCCTACGGAGTGGTCAACCGCATTGCCATGTTGGTCTTCATGTTCATGATGGGTATCTGCCAGGGAATGCAGCCCATAGCCGGCTATAACTATGGGGCCCGCTTGCAGTCCCGCCTCAAGGAGACCTACCTGCTAACCATGAAATGGAATGTCGGCATCGGTATCGTTGGCACCATTATTGCCATGATAGTCCCTCAACTGCTGGTGGAGATGTTCAGCGATGATGCGAGTTTGATTGAGACAGCAGTTCCTGCCACACGTTTCTTGATGGTGATGTGTCCGCTCATTGGCTTCACGGTCACCAACTCCCAATTCTTCCAGTCCATCGACAAGCCCTGGATAGCCATCGTCACCAGTCTATCCCGTCAGGTCATCTTCCTCATCCCCCTGATGTATATCGTACCAGCTATATTCATCAGAGCCGGTGGTGAAGGTCTGATGGGGGTGTGGTGCAGCATGACCATCAGCGACGTTTGCGGTGCCCTCCTTTCAGGATCGCTCTTGATGACCCAGCTTAAAGTTTTCCGGCCAGGCTATCAGGCCCCGGAACGAAAACCCAAGAAAGAGCGAGGCCCCAATACATGACGAAAAAGGATGGATGTCGACATTGATTATTATTGTTTGTTTTTATAATTCTTCCGTACCACTACATGAAAAAAACAATTATAGCCATTCTTCTTCTACTGCTTTTAGATCCTGCCATCGGGCAGGAAGTGATTGACTCCACCGCCGTCGTTCCACAGCCCCATAGACCCAAAATAGGTGTAGCCCTCAGTGGGGGAGGGGCCAAGGGTGCCGCCCATATTGGTATACTCAAGTACATGAATGAGATCGGCATCCCCGTCGACTATATTACGGGCACCAGCATAGGATCCATCATCGGAGGACTGTATGCCTTGGGATACACCCCTGATGAAATGGCATACTTGATTGCCAATATGGATTGGTCTTATTATATGAGCAATGGCGTAGGCCGTTACTATCAGTCCTCTACTCAACGTGAACAGAACAGCCAGTTTATTCTTTCGGTACCCTTTGGTACAGGCAATTTTGAAAGACGCTCTCTGGGCATACTCTCCACTTTGCCGAGTGGTGTCATCAATGGGGCCAGCCTTACCAACCTCTTCAACAGGCTTAGCATTGGCTATAACGACAGCGTGGATTTCAACAAACTGCCAATTCCTTTTGCCTGCGTGGCAACGGACATTCTCACGGGTGATTCTGTCGTGTTGCATGGTGGCAATTTTGCCAAGGCCATCCGCTCTAGCATGGCCATCCCCGGCGTGTTTGCCCCGGTTGAGTGGGACAATTACCTCTTGGCCGACGGCGGTCTGGTGGATAACTTCCCTGTGGATGTCTGCTTTCAGATGGGGGCCGATATCGTCATCGGGGTGGATTTGGCGGACAAGATGGCTGCCACCCCCGAAGAACTGAAATCTTTGCCGCAGCAGCTGTCGCAATATCTCAGCATCGCTGTTTCGAGCAACCGAGGGAGCAACAGGAATCTGTGTAATCTTTTGCTTCATCCGGATGTCTCTGGGTACAATATGCTTAGTTTCACCCATGATGCCATCGATACGTTGGTGCGTCGCGGCTACGAGTGTGCCAAGGCCCACCACGATGAGTTGGTTGCGCTGAAGAAACTTCTCGACCGCTGGGGCGAACCCCAACAGGTCTATCAGGCCCCCCGAGCCAAATATCTTACCGAGACCGACACCTTTGTCTTGGCCAGTGTCATCTACAACGGCGTTTCCGAAGAAGAAAAAGAATGGTTGAAGGACCAGGATGGTTTGGAGTCCGGCCTGCCCCTCACTATAAATGATATAGAGAGTGCGATTAATATCCTTTCCGGCACAGAGTCTTTTGCCACGATTACGTATAAGCTGCATGAGACAGAGGAGGAATACTGGCTCACCCACATGGTCTATTCCGATGCCCTAGGTCGGGAGAGCTACCGCCTAGAGATTAATCTCGAACCTGCCGAGCCGCACAATTTCGCAATTGGTTTCCGATACGATTCCGAGGAGAGTGCCTCGCTATTGTTCCATTTCGGTTGGAACGAACAACGTTTGGCGGGCATCAAGGCGGCACTGAATGTGAATCTCAACTACAACTTCCGTTGGGATGCCAGGGTGTCCTATGGCGGACTGGGTCTCGGCGATGTCAATTTGGCCTATCGCTATCACAACAGTTCGGTCAATGTCAGCAACATCGATTCGATGGCCTTTGCAGGTTTTGTGGACCATCACAATATCAGCTTGTATCTCTCGGAGTTTAATTTCCGAGACTTCAGTATTGCCTTTGGGTTTGACGAGGATTTCTATGCCGACCGTAGCGGATTCTCGCTCGACCACATGCTTAGTGATGGTCTCTTCCACCTCGACCGCACCAAGAACTTCTTTGGTGTATACCTGAGAGGTCGATATGACAACCTCGACGATGCCTATTTCGCCACAAAGGGGCTCTATGGTTCTTTTGACCTCAGTTGGCGAAAGGAGAACCGTTATATGTTCAATACCGCGGTGGACTCGGGTTTTGCCGTTGCGGCGGCATCGTTCCAGACCTATATCTCGCCCACACCCCAGCTTACCTTTATACCGCAAGGCTTTGTCCGCTTCGTTATGGGTAAAAATTCCCCGTGGTATGACAATTTTGTTGGAGGAGCCCTGCCGGGGCGCTATCTCGACCACCAGATGCCTTTCGTGGGTTTCTCCAACCCATCCTATGTCAGTAATTATGCTGCCATTCTACGTTTGGACACCCGTTATAACGTCCATGGAAATTTCTATGCCTACCTGATGCTGAATTATATGGCCGATGTGCAGGAGTTTGAGACCATTGAACGTGATTTCAGAAGTGTTTTCGGACTTGGCTTGCGGGTGGCATACAAGTCGGTCATCGGCCCCATCGCCGCCGACCTTTATTGGAATAATCTAACGCGCCGTGTCGGTGCTTACCTTAATATCGGCTATGTCTTCTAATATGGAAATATACAACACCTTCGGCATTCCGGCCACGGCTGACCGCTACCTTGTGGTCGAAGAGGAGTCCCAACTCCGTGGCATGCTGTCTTCGGGACAGCTAGTCTCGCCATACCTGATTTTAGGAGGAGGGAGCAATGTGGTTTTCACCAAACATTTCCCTGGCACCATCATCCATCTGGAGAATAAGGGCATCCGTATGCTTGAAGAGACACCTGGTCAGGGTGATGTCCTTGTCGAATCGGCAGCAGGGGAGGTGTGGGATGACTTTGTGCGTCATTGTGTTGCCCAAGGATGGTACGGTGTTGAAAATCTTGCCGCTATCCCAGGCACGGTGGGTGCCGCCCCGGTGCAGAATGTCGGTGCCTATGGCGTAGAGGCCAAAGATATAGTCTACCGTGTTCGTGCTTTCGAGATAGCCACAGGTGTCGAACGTGTCTTCACGAATGAGGAGTGCCAGTTTGCATACCGCAATAGTGTTTTCAAGGGTGCGCTCAAGAATCGCTATATCATTTGGTCCGTGGTCTTCCGCCTCCACAAACAATTCACCCCCAACCTACAGTACAAAGCACTCCTCGAAGCTCTTCAAGCTGCGGGTATAGAGCAGCCTACACCCCAGCAGTTGGCCGACATCATCACCGATTTTCGTTGGCGCAAACTCCCTCGTCCGGAGGAGATGGGCAGCGCAGGAAGTTTCTTCAAGAACCCGGTAGTGTCAGTAGCGCAGTTCGAGGAACTCCGGTCTGCCTATCCCGATATCGTTGCCTACCCCATTTCGGAGGGCTATAAGTTGGCAGCAGGATGGCTTATCGAACGTGCAGGCTGGAAAGGCCGCTCCCTTGGGCGCTGCGGAGTTTATGACAAACAAGCCCTGGTTTTGGTCAACCATGGCGGATGCACGGGAGCCGAGGTTGTGGCCCTGGCCGATGCTGTGGCCCAAGATGTTCACAAACTTTTTGGCGTTACGCTTGAAAAAGAGGCCATCATTATTTGAAACTACGTAGTTAATAATACGCTTGTCGGGCTTTTTGTTCGCTAATCTAGCTCGGCAATATGGCAAAACATAATTATATGCAAAAAACACCTGAAATCTTTTGGAACTGGTTCGTGGCAAATGCCGAACAGCTCACCATGTTAAACGATATTCCCGAGTCCGAGGGGCAACAGCTCCTTCAGGAGATGCAGCAGCAACTGGATGCCTACTGCGAGGGCCTTACCTTCGAGGTTGGCGAGCAAACAGCGCAAGGTCGCACCCTCACCTTTAGCGCCGAGGGTGATTTTGACCTCTTCCGCTATGTAGTGGAATTGGTTGACAATGCTCCCGATGTCGACTGGTGGGAGTTCGTTCCGTTCAAACAGCCTAAAGGTAAGTCGCTGAAGGTTATCTTTGATAAGTTCCGTTTCGATACTGCCAAAATGGCCTTTATGCAGTTGGAGAGTGATGAAGAACCCGACATCATTGGCCTCAGAGTGGCTCTGCCCGACCTGCCAGCCAATTACAGGCCGCGTGAGAATAATCCTGAGGATGATGACTTGTTGGTTGGCGTATATGTTACCATAGAGGCCTTGTTGGGCGAATTCGATTGCACCACCCTGGTCGGCTATCTCGAAGTATGCCCCATGCCCAAGGAACCGTTCAAAGAAGGTTTCCGACCTCTCGACGACCTTCCCGAATTTGTGGAATGGTTTAAACACACGCGTGAAAAATAGCCGATTCTTTGACGAGAAAAACGCCAATGGGTGCATTTGTCAACTGGATTAACGCTTCGGCCCATCAGTATGTTAACCCAGTTTGTCATCCATTCCCGCACTTTGCGGCAACATTTTTTCTCTATGTCTAAAAAAAATCGTATCTTTGCAACCGATTTTTTGATTACGAATTCTAATAAATGACTACATAATGAGCAAAGTAGATGTTCTGTTGGGTCTCCAGTGGGGAGACGAGGGCAAAGGAAAGATTGTTGATGTCTTGACCCCGGAGTACGATGTGATTGCCCGTTTCCAAGGTGGCCCCAATGCAGGCCATACGATTGAGTTTGGCGGTATCAAACATGTACTTCATATCATCCCCTCCGGCATCTTCCACGAACATAAGATGAACGTCATCGGCAATGGTGTTCTCGTCGAGCCCAATATTTTCCGTCAGGAGGTGCACTCGCTTGCCGCCAAAGGCGTTGATGCCACCAAGAACCTCTATCTTTCTAAGAAAGCGCATCTCATTCTGCCCACTCATCGTATGCTTGATGCCGCTTATGAGAGTGCCAAAGGCAATGCCAAAATCGGTTCTACCCTCAAGGGTATTGGCCCCGCTTATACCGATAAAATCGCCCGTAGCGGTCTCCGTATTGGCGACATTCTGGAGTCTGATTTCCGTGAGCGTTATGAATTGCTCAAGTTTCAGCACATGCAAACGGCCCATACGCTCAAATTCGACCTCGATGGTTTCCGCATTGACAATATGTCCCTCGACGAATACGAGAAACATTGGCTGTCCTCTCTTGAAACCATCAAGGAGTTCCAGCTGATTAACAGCGAGTACTTTATCAACAAGTGTCTTGACGAAGGCAAGAAGGTACTGGCAGAGGGGGCTCAGGGCTCTATGCTCGATATTGACTTTGGATCGTATCCTTTTGTGACCTCTTCCAACACCGTTACCGCAGGCGTTTGCTCGGGACTCGGAGTGGCTCCTTCCCGCATTGGCCGTGTGATGGGTATCATCAAGGCCTACTGCACTCGCGTGGGTGCCGGTCCTTTCCCCACAGAGCTCTTCGATGAGACGGGAAGCCGTCTCTGCGAGTTGGGTCACGAATATGGTGCCACCACAGGCCGCCCCCGCCGTTGCGGATGGATTGACATTCCGGCCCTTCGTTATGCATGTATGCTTGACGGGGTTACCGATTTCTTCGTCACCAAGTCCGACGTGATGAACGATTTCGACGAAGTCAAGATGTGTACAGGCTACGAAATCAATGGCGAAGTCACCGATGAGATTCCCTTTGAGTTCAACGCTGTCGAGATAAAGCCCCGCTTTGTTTCATATAAAGGGTGGAAACAGGACCTCACAGGTATTACCAAGTATGAAGACCTGCCGAAGAATCTGCGCGACTATATCGTGGCAATTGAGAAGGTTACTGGCGTGAACGTCATGGCCGTGTCCATCAGTCCCGACCGTAAGGATGTTCTTTTCAAATAAGAAAAAAAATTAGCCCCTACACAATATTTTAACAATAAACTCGTTTTAAGGGCTAAACAATAATGTACAGACGATGAAAAAAGTAGTTCTTCTCCTCCTTCTTACCCTGCCTTTGGTCACCATTGCGCAGAACAAGATTAAGGAAACCCAGGTGCCTAAGTCAGTTCTTATCTCTCTGGATAAGAAATATGATTCCTATAAGGTGAAAACTTGGTATAAGTCACCGGGACAGTACATTGCCGAATTCTCTACCGACGGACAAAATGGCCGTGCCTATTTCACCCACAATGGTGATTGGCAGTACACCACTTTCCCCACCAAGCAGGCTGATTGCCCGACGGCTATGAATAGTTATTTCGTAGACAATTACCCTGGCTATCGTATTCGTTCTATCGAATACGTCGAGCAGATGGACGGTGATGTGTATTACCGCATGATGATAGTGAAGACGGGTGTGGGTTATAGCGACAACGAACTTATTTTCGACCCACGAGGCCGCCTGCAAAAGAGCAACGCTCCCGACCCTGATGCCGTTAAGCGTGAATACTACACCCTGAATAACCCTGATGACAACGACGAGGGACAGGACGAGCGTCTCCGCAACCTCAAGAGCAACAAGGGCGGCAAACGTCCCGCTCCCGTGGAGGACACCCCAGAAGTGGTCAATGTTGACACCACTGCTGCCATCATGGCTCATTTTAGAAAGATATGTCCTGAATCCAAGCTCACCACTATCCCTGAATGGGTCAACCGTGTAGGTGGACGTGTGGTGGCATACTACTACAACCGTCAGGGCGTTGAGATGGAAGAGGTGTACGATGTAGCCTCCGAGAAACACATGATGACAGGCAAAGTGTTGGACAAGGACCATTATACCGCTGCCATCGTCAAATATCTCAACCAGAAGTACAAGGGAGAGAAGTTTAAGATTGAGCGCATGATTGTCTACACCTACGACTCCAAGTGGCGTATCGATGGCAAGAAACCCAAGCCCTACACCTATGTGGTGCTCAGCCAGAAGGTAAAGGGCCTCGGCAACAAACTACAGTACACTCGTATGGAGTTCGATGCCTCTGGCAATTTCACCAACTTGTTGGCGCAGCCCATCGACAAAAACGACATACAATAAAATAAGAGAAGCAACTTGGGCGGCTTTTAATTAAGTTCTGTTCCAATAAGCACTCAAGTTACTTCACACCTGCGGATATGGCGTAATTGGTAGCCGCGTTAGACTTAGGATCTAATGGTGCAAGCCGTGGGGGTTCGAGTCCCCCTATCCGCACTAAAAAGGCAGAGCGAACGGCTCTGCCTTTTTTGTATTCTCGTCAGGAAATCATTGCCTACTGGGCACAGGATGTTAGAGAGTCTCGATGTCCTGTTTTGTTATCAGAATTGTGTTCCAACTTTCATAAGCCTCTTGGTAACTGTTCAGGTGTTCTATGTCGGGTTGGACCCTGCCTATGACCTGAAGGGTGCCGAAGGCCTCTTGGGCATCAGCATAAATGCCTGCACCCATGCCTGCTCCGCGGGCGGCTCCAAGGGCTCCGTCGGTGTCCATCAGCTGGATGTCGGCCTCGCAAATAGATGCAAGCGTCTGGGTGAAGATGGGGCTTAGGAACAAGTTGCTGTGACCTGCTCGGATGGTTTTTACTTCGATGCCGATGCTGCGCATGATGTCCACTCCGTGGCGGAACGAAAAGACGATGCCTTCCTGCGCTGCTCTCAGGAGGTGGGGCAACCCATGTCTGTTGAACGAGAGTCCATGCATGCTGCATCCGATGTCTTTGTTGCCCAGAATGCGTTCGGCACCATTGCCAAATGGCATTATGCTGAGTCCGTCGCATCCTATGGGGGCTTGTGCGGCTGTAGTGTTCATCTTCTCGTAGCTCATTCCCGCGGGTACCACGGTGTGTTTCAGCCATGAGTTCAGAATGCCGGTACCGTTGATGCACAACAGTACGCCCAGGCGGGTCAGTTCCGGCGTGTAGTTGACATGGGCAAAAGTGTTTACGCGGTTCTGTGGGTCGTGGGTCAGATGCCCGCTCACTCCGTATACAACACCCGAAGTGCCTGCTGTAGCGGCTATTTCGCCAGGGTTAAGCACATGAAGTGAGAGGGCATTGTTGGGTTGGTCTCCCGCACGGTAGGTGATAGGGATGCCTTCTTTCAGCCCCAGTTCTTGGGCAGCCGCTTGGCAGACCTGTTGTTGTAGGCCGAAGTTGGGTACGACGGGAGGGATAATCTCGTGGGGAAAACCGTAATAGTCTAACAGTTCGTAGGCGATACGCTTTTCGGCGAAGTCCCACATCATTCCTTCGGACAGGCCTTCGATGGTGGTGGTGCATTCGCCCGAAAGTTTCAAAGCGATGTAGTCTCCCGGAAGCATGATTTTGTATATTCGCTCAAAAACCTCTGGCTCGTTTTCTTTTACCCATGCCAGCTTGGCAGCGGTGAAGTTTCCAGGGCTGTTGAGCAGGTGCTCCATGCAGTATTGGCTTCCCAGGGCCTCAA
The DNA here is from genome assembly GCA_947168515.1 of uncultured Bacteroidales bacterium. Lineage (GTDB taxonomy): Bacteria > Bacteroidota > Bacteroidia > Bacteroidales > P3 > Colimorpha. The sequence goes on along the minus strand of CAMVMF010000020.1, from coordinate 14,479 downwards.
ACGCCCGCTGTCCATAGGGTACGGCCCTACTGTCGCACCAGATGATGGCATCGCGTAACGGCCTCAGCTCTTTGTCCACACACACTAGGCCGTGCATCTGCCAAGAGATACCGATGGCGGCGATGTCGTGCGGGTCGAAGGCTGCTTTCTGTTTGGCAGTGGCTACGACCTTTTGGGTGGCATGCTTCAGGTACGACCACCAGTCTTCGGGGCTCTGCTCTGCCCATCCTGTCTTGAGGGCCTTGATAGGTGCTTCACGACTGGGGTAGAAGTCTGCGGCCACACACTTGCCGCTGATTACTTCCACAATAGAGGCTTTGACGGAGCTGCTGCCCACGTCGTAGCCAAGAAGATAGTTTTGCATAGCGTCGTTTAGTACATGTTCACAATTGCCTCATACAGCTCCTGTTGTCCGCTTATTTGTTTGGGCTCGCCCACCTGTTTGCCATAATTGTACACATCCTCCAATGTCAGTTTGCCTTCTTCGAACTGCTTGCCCATGCCGCTGTCGAAGCTGGCGTAGCGTTCCTTCAGCATTTGGGGAATGGGCGACTGCTCCATGATTTCCACCGCGCTAAGGAAGGCGTGTGCCATGGCATCCATGCCCGAAATATGGGCGATAAAGATGTCGTCAAGGTCGGTGCTGTTGCGGCGGGTCTTGGCGTCGAAATTGGTGCCTCCGTCGTGGAATCCGCCGCCCCGCAATATCTGCATCCAGGCCTGTGTCAGTTCATAATGGTCGATGGGAAACTGGTCGGTGTCCCATCCGTTCTGGTAGTCGCCGCGGTTGGCATCGATGGAGCCCAGCATGTCGGCATCCACGGCGCAAGCCAGTTCGTGTTCAAAAGTATGGCCCGCCAAGGTGGCGTGGTTCACCTCGATGTTCACCTTAAAGTCTTTGTCCAGTCCGTAGTGGCGCAGGAAACCAATGACGGTCTCGGTGTCGGTATCGTATTGGTGCTTGGTGGGCTCCATGGGTTTGGGCTCGATGAGGAAAGTGCCCTTGAAGCCATGCTGGCGACCATAGTCGCGCGCCATCTTCAGCATCATGGCCAGATGCTCTTTCTCGCGTTTCATGTCGGTGTTCAGCAGGCTGCAGTATCCTTCCCTGCCACCCCAGAACACGTAGTTGGTGGCCCCTAGGCGGATGGCGGCATCGATGCTGTTTTTGATTTGCACGATGGCACGGCTCACCACGTCGAAGTCGGGATTGGTGGCAGCACCATTCATGTAGCGGCGGTGGCCGAAAACATTGGCCGTGGACCATAGCAGTTTGATGCCGGTCTCTTTCATCTTCTGCTCGGCATAGTCAAGCATAGTGTTGTAGTTCCTTTCGTATTCTTCCACTGTGTCGGCTTCCGGCACCAGGTCCACATCATGAAAACAGAAGTACTCGATGCCCATCTTGGTCATAAACTCAAAGCCGGCATCCATTTTCTCCTTAGAGGCTGCAATGGGGTCTTCGGCCAGCCGGGCATTCCAGGGGAACGACTTGGCGTTGCCGCCGAACTGGTCGGTGCCTTCGGCACAAAGGGTATGCCACCAGGCCATGGCAAATTTCATCCAGTCTTTCATCTTTTTGCCTTTCACCACCCGCTCGGCATCGTAGTAGCGGAAGGCTAAAGGATTCTTGGACGCAGGTCCTTCGTACTTAATCTTTTCAATGTTGGGGAAATACTGTTTCATGATTTTTTATAATTCTGAGTTCTTAATTCTATTTTATTGTTTCGCCTTGCGCTATTTAGGGTGCCTATACAAGCTGTGTTGTCCGGGCGGCTGCCTATTTCCTCTTCTTCCACAGGTTGTTCATCTCTTCCAGCGTCTTGCCCTTGGTTTCGGGTACAAGCCGCCACACAAAGATGGCTGCCACCACGCACATCACCCCATAGAGCCCGTAAGCCAACAGGTGGCCGAATTTGGCGCCCATTGGGCCCAGTGACAAGTTGTACATTGGCACAAACGTACTGCTGACGATGAAGTTGAATATCCATTGGAACGCCACGGCAATGGCCACGGCAGCCCCGCGGATGGTGTTGGGGAATATTTCGCTAATCAGCACCCAGCAGATGGGGCCCCAGCTGAACATGAAGCAGGCACTATAGAAGATGATGCTGACGACACCCAGAATGGGCGGCAGCGAGTGGAAAATGCTGCACAGGGCCACGCCAAAGGCTCCCAGTGCCATGCCCAGCGAGCCGGTGATGAGTAGCGGTTTGCGGCCGACCTTCTCCACTGTGAAGATGGCGATGAGGGTAAAGAGGATGTTGACCACCCCCATGACCACGGTGTTGACCATGGGGTTTTCCATGCCCATGGAGGCAAAGATGGTGGTAGAGTAGTAGAGTACGGCATTGATGCCCACCACCTGCTGGAATACGCTCAGCATGATGCCGATGAACACTACCATATAGCCATAGGAGAAGAGTTTCTCTTTCTTTTCCACGGTGGTGGCTTTGATGTCGGACAATATTTCGCGGGCCTTCTCGGCGCCATTGATGCGAGTGAGCACTTCCAGCGCCTTCTGGTCCTTGCCGTTCATGACCAGGTGGCGTGGCGACTCAGGCACCAGAAGGATGAGCAGCGCAAAAAGTCCTGCCGGCACGCACTCGCTCACAAACATCAGCCGCCAGCCCTGTTGAATGCTCCATTGCGCCTCGGTGGCATTGGTCACCATATTCATGCCGTCAGCCATTTTTTCAATCATAGGGATGACGTGGTTGCCCACAATGACGAAACTGACAAAGTATACTACCAGCTGGCCGAAGATGATGGCAAACTGGTTCCACGACACCAGGGTGCCGCGCAGGTTGCTGGGGGCCACCTCGGCAATATACATGGGGCAGAGGGCCGAAGCCATGCCTACCCCAATGCCGCCCAGGATACGGTAAAGGTTGAAGGCTGCCAGCAGCCCTACCGATGGCTCCCCTTTGGTGAAGAAGAGGAACTCTGGGTAGAAAGACCCTGCTGCCGAAAAGAAGAAGCACAGGCCTGCGATGAAGAGCGACCTCTTACGTCCCAGCCGGCTGGCCAAGATGCCCGAGATGGCACTGCCTATCACGCAGCCTATCAGGGCCGAGGAACAGGTGATGCCGTGCATAAAGTCGCTATAGTTGAACCCTCCTTGCATAAAGAAGGCCTGGAGTCCTTTTTCGGCTCCATTGATGACTGCGGTGTCATAGCCGAAAAGCAGACCGCCAATTACGGCCACTATGACAATTGAAAAAAGATAGGCTCGGCTGCCTTGTTGGTTGGTGGTGCTCATAGAGATACTTTTTTTATTGATTTTGTCCAAAATAGTACTGTCCCTTGTTTTCTGTTGCCTTGCCAAAATGTATGGCGTGCTGGGGGCAGTGGTGGTAGCACGATAGGCAGGTGGTGCAGTTCCCCTGCCATTGGGGTCTTCCGTCCACCATCTTGATGTTCTCCAGTGGGCAACTCTTGGCGCAGAGGCCGCACGATATGCAGGCATTGCTGCTGTGGAACTTTTTGTCCTTCACCAGTAGCCGGTAGAAAAGCGGCTGTATGATGTCCGACTTTATTCCCGGAATCCCGGTTACGAGCATTTGCGATACCTCTTCCCGTCGTCGCAGCAGGGCCTTCACTTCGGCTATGCGCTGCTCGGCCTTGTGCAGTTTGTCGTTGGCCAGCTCGGCAGGGTCTACGTTCATGCCGGGCAGGCATACGTATGTGTTGGGCATTTGTATGGCGATGGCGGCATCGAGAGACAGCCCCGCCTGTAGTAGGTCTTGGCGAAAATAGTGCTCGGTCTTGGCACAGTCGTCGCCGCAGGTGCACACCATAAAGGTATACCCCGGCCTCCCTTTCAGGCGCATCTTGCGTACAAATTCCGACACCAGTCTCGGCGCCCGCCAGGAGTATACCGGGAACACAAAGCCCAGCCGCTCCCCGTTCTCGAATGTGAAATCGAGGCTTCCGGCACGTTCTGCCGCAGGTATGAAAATCAGTCGCTCGCCCTCTTCTACTAGTCCTTCTGCCACATGCTGGCTATTGCCCAATCCTGAAAAATAAAATATCATTGTCGTTACTGCTTTAATATGTCTCTAGTTCGATAGATGACCGTTTTTTTTGTCAGCTTAGTGGCGGTCGATTTTCAATGCCCCCATCAGAAACAAAGTGCCACGGAGAAAAAACCACATGAAGCCCCTATGCCAAAAAACAATCATACTTTATTCTAGAGCGTTTAATAATATTTGGATTCTGAGTGGCAGCTGCCATAACTCCTAATCCTGTTAACTCAGGTGCAAAAGTACGCTTTTTTTGTGAAATGATAATTATTTTTTCGCTAATTGAAGAAAAAGTAGTACTTTTGCACCCGATTTGGCGAGTGGTTTCGCCTATCAGTGTACTTGATAACCACTTTAAAAACAAGATTAATGATACAAAATGCTGACGCTCGGGAGCCGCGTGCAAAGTTCTCTCCCATCTTTCTTTTCATGGCTGTGCTGTTCTGCACATGTCTGATTATTTCCAACCTTATTGCCTCCAAGGTGTTTGTGGTCCTCGGTGTGACGTTGCCTGCCGCTGTCATCGTATTCCCCATCTCCTACATCCTCAACGACTGTCTTAGCGAGGTCTATGGCTATCGCCGTGCCCGCTTGGTTATCTGGATGGGCTTCTTGATGAATTTCTTCGTGGTGCTAGTCACTCAGCTGGCCATCTTGCTGCCCGGAGCCGTTTTTTGGGACGGCGATGAGGCCTTCCGTGCCATCTTCGGGGCTGCTCCGCGTGCCACCATCGCCTCCCTGCTGGCCTTTCTGGCGGGTTCTACCCTCAATGCCTGGGTCCTCAGCCGCATGAAAGTCCTGCAGAAGGGAAAGAACTTCTGGCTGCGTGCCATTGTCTCCTCCCTCGTGGGCGAATGTGCCGACTCCCTTATCTTCATCCCCATCATGTTCTGGGCCATGGGGCTCAAGGCCGTCCTCACCATGATGGTGTGCCAGGTTTCGGCCAAGGTGCTCTACGAAATCGTCATCCTTCCTGTCACCAAAATGGTGGTCACCCGTGTCAAACGCCGCGAAGGCATCGACACCTACGACACCAATATATCATACAATCCCTTCAAAATCCGTGATCTGTAATTATGAGTAATCGCAATAACGAAGGCCTGCAACAGTTAGGCAATCCCACCCGCTATCAGGACAACTACACTCCTGAGGTCCTCGAAACCTTCGAGAATCAGCACCCCGACCACGACTACTGGGTGCGTTTCAACTGTCCCGAATTCACCACCCTGTGCCCCATCACCGGCCAGCCCGACTTTGCCGAGGTCCGCATCAGCTATATCCCCGACCGCCGCATGGTAGAGAGCAAGAGCCTGAAACTCTACCTCCACAGCTTCCGCAACCATGGCGACTTCCACGAGGATTGCATCAACATCATCATGCGCGACCTTGTCAAGCTGATGGACCCCAAGTACATAGAGGTAACAGGCTTCTTCGTTCCCCGCGGCGGCATAAGCATCTACCCCTATGCCAACTATGGCCGTAAGGGCACTCAGTACGAACAGTTGGCCCAGCAACGTTTCGCCACCCACGAGTAGCTCTGCCGCCGATCCCTGCTCGCCTGCCTGGCGCGTAGGGTCGTTGCTTGATAGGCGGCCCCTTCGGTGCCGACATGGTAAAACTATCAAGTAAAAACTAAAACTAAAAGGATGGGCGGGGTTGAGAGTTGAGGGTTGAGGGTTGAGAGTTGAAAGTTTAGGGTTGAGAGTTGAGAGTTGAGAGTTTAGAGTTTAGAGTTGAGGGTTGAGAGTTGTTTTACTTTGCAAAATTGCCAATATACTTTTTAGTTTTTAGTTTTTACCATTTACTTTTCAAAATTGCCAACAACCTTTTAGTTTTTACCTTCTACTTTTCCAAGTATCACGAGGATAAAAAAACGTGAATATACGTGAGATACGTGGAGCTAATCTTCATAAGCCCTTTAGTTTTTATTTTTTACCTTTAAAAAATTCTCAATTCTCAATTCTCACCTCTCAATTCTCACCTCTCACTTCTCAATTCTCAATTCTCACCTCTCAATTCTCACTTCTCAATTCTCACCTCTCCATTCTCACTTCTCCATTCTCACTTCTCCATTCTCACCTCTCCATTCTCACTTCTCCATTCTCACCTCTCCATTCTCACTTCTCCATTCTCAATTCTCACCTCTCACTTCTCCATTCCCTCACGCCTATTTCTTTTTATGTCATAAAAAAGTCGTATCTTTGCAACACGAAAATACTTCTTTATATGAAAAAAATATCCATACTTCTGACTGCGGCAGCCCTGTGTCTGCCCTCCTTCGCCCAAGAGGCCAATACGCCGCAAAACAAAGAGGACGAAGGATACAAGTTCACCATCGTCAAGGAATTACCTATCACCCCCGTCAAGAACCAAGCCAAGGCTGGCACCTGCTGGGACTATGCAGGCACCGCCTTCCTGGAGGCCGAACTGCTGCGTATGGGCAAGGGCGAGTATGACCTGAGCGAGATGTACACGGCCCATGTCGACTATCAGGACCGCGCCATGGCCGCCATCCGCACCCATGGCGACATCTCTTTCTCACAAGGAGGCTGCTTTGGCGATGTGCTTCATTGCATGGACAAGTACGGCCTGGTGCCGGAGGAGCAAATGCGCCCCGGCGTGATGTACCGCGACTCCCTCTCCAACCACAGCGAGCTCAGCGCCATGACCAATCCCATGGTCAAGGCCGCCGCCGGCAGCGGCAGCCTGCAGAGCGACAGCAACTACCAGTTGCTCTCACTCAAAGCCATCAAGGCTGTGCACGATGTCTATCTGGGTGTCCCTCCCGAGCGCTTCACCTATAAGGGCAAATCCTACACCCCCCAGTCTTTCTACCAGTCCACAGGCCTCAAGGCAAGCGACTATGTGCAGATTACCGCCTTCCTGCACTATCCGCTCTATAGCACCTTTGCTGTGGAAAGCCCCGACAACTGGCGCCACGACCTGTCTTACAACGTATCTCTTGACGAGCTGTTGGCAATCACCGACCACGCCATCGCCCAGGGCTTCCCCGTGGGTTGGGACAGCGACGTGAGCGAACCCGGCTTCCGGACCAACTCCCGCAAGGGTTTCTGTGTCCTGCCCGCCACCGATGCCAAGGGGGCTAATTTGCAGGGCAGCGACATGGCCCATTGGACCGGCATGAGTGCCAAGGACATACAGGAAGAGTCTGCCAAGCACCCCACTCCCCAACGCTGGGTCACCCCTGAGGAACGTCAGCTGGGTTGGGACAACCACGAGACCAACGACGACCACCTCATGCTTATCTACGGCACCGCCAAAGACCAGCTGGGCAACGACTACTATATGGTCAAAAACAGCTGGGGCACCTATGGCGAGTACAAAGGCATGTTCTTTGCCAGCAAGGCCTATTTCCGCTACAAGACCATCACCATCCTCGTCCACAAAGATGCCCTCACCAAGGACATGAAAAAGAAACTCGGCATTAAGTAATAAACACTAGGGAACTTCTTAAAATTCGTTTTGTTCATTATCATGCCTGCATGAAGATTCTGATAATAAATTCGTTAGTTTTCAACAGACGTTTTCTCGCCTCAGCATAGTGCAAACACTTCGTGATTTGCCCTCTGCGTTCGGCTTAACGAAAACGTTAGATTCATGCAATTCGTGTTCAAAAGCTGTTAATAGAAGTCCCTACTATTCGCTAAACCCATATTATGCTCACAATAGGTACTCCTGCCCCCGCTTTTGAGGGCCTTGACGAAAACGGCAATACCGTCCGTCTCACCGATTTCGCCGGCAAGAAGCTGGTGCTGTATTTCTATCCCAAGGACAGCACCCCCGGCTGCACCTCCGAAGCCTGCAACCTGCGCGACAACTACGAGCGCTTCTTAGCCCTCGGCTATCAGGTGCTGGGTGTCAGCAGAGACTCTGCCGAATCGCACCAACGCTTCATTGCCAAATACGATTTGCCCTTCCACCTCATCTCCGACCCCGACTGCACCATCCTCAAAGCCTATGAGGCCTGGGGCGTGAAGAAGATGTACGGTCGCGAGACCATGGGCACCATCCGCACCACCTACGTCATCGACGAGCAGGGTATCATAGTGGATGCCATCGGTAAAGTCAACACCAAAACCCATACCGACCAGATTCTCAAGTGACAGCCTCCCCGAAACCAATATCATAACGTCAAGCCCTTTACCTTAAAAAAACTCTCAATTCTCAATTCTCAATTCTCAATTCTCATTTCTCACGCCCCCAATTCTCAATTCTCAATTCTCAACTCTCAATTCTCAACTCCCAATTCTCAATTCTCAATTCTCAATTCTCACGCCCCCAATTCTCAACTCTCCATTCTCCATTCTCAATTCCAAATTCCAACCTCGCCCACCCTTTTAGTTTTTAGTTTTTACCTTTTACTTTTAAAAAAATCTCAATTCTCAATTCTCAATTCGAAATGTCTCCTGTATGGATTAGTGCCATCGGCCTCAGCTTAGCCACCATCATCGGAACCTTCATTGGGTTCTTTGTCAAAGAATTGCCTCACAAATGGAACGATGCCGTCTTGGGTTTCTGTGCCGGCATCATGCTGGCTGCGGCCACCTTGGGTCTCATTGTCCCTGCCGTGCAGGAGGCCGGACTCTCCCATTGGTGGCTGCCCGCCGTAGGCGTGGCCGTGGGTGCCCTCTTCCTCAACGTCCTCGACCTCCTTACGCCTCACCTGCACAAAATCACAGGTCTCGACATGGAGGAGCACCGCAACAACAAATCCTCCGTCAACCGCATACTGCTTTTTGTCATGGCTGTGGCCATCCACAAACTGCCGGAGGGCATGGCCACAGGTGTCGGCTTCAATGCCGAAGAGCTTAGTGGCGCATGGGCAGTCACCCTCGGCATCGCCCTGCAGAACATCCCCGAAGGCATGGTGGTAGTCACCCCGCTTCTCTTGGTAGGGGTCAAGAAGATGCGTGCCTTCCTCATCTCGTTAGCCATCGCCATGCTCGAAGTCGTCGGCGTATGGATTGGCTACGGCCTTGGGGCCATCTCGCAGTTGTTGCTGCCCGTCATGCTGGCTTTTGCTGGCGGGGCCATGCTCTATGTGGTCAGCGATGAGATGATCCCCGAAACCCACGCCCACGGCTATCAGAAACTGGCCACCTATGCCCTCCTTCTCGGCTTCATGGTGATGGTGTTCATGGTAGAGTGAGAAATGTCTCTTTCTTCGTCCGCATCTGATGGATAAAAACTATTGTCGTCTATCGCACATTTTGTATTTTTTTCGGTTCGGATGACCTTTTTATTAGTGAATGGGATGGGGATGGTTCTATTCTGGTTCAGAACATTGTTGCCCGGCGGATTGCAAATCCTTATACTCAATGGGTCTGGATTGCAAATCCAGACCAGCGGTATACTCTTTTATGCCGAGTTCAGTATCAGTACTATATAATGACAGTGGCATATCGCCATCTTCAAAAATGCCATTAGCCTGGGTAAAAGGATTATATCTTATTAGAAATGGTAAAAAAATCTATCCGTATGATGAAAATCGTTAAAATGGCAGAATTCTGCTTCCTATTGTTCACTCTGCTTTTAATGAGTGGATGTAATAGATATGTACAATCAGGCCTTTATTCTTCACCAGATTTTGATTATTGGATTGCCTTAAATAATGATAGTACCTTTTTGTACCATTATAGGTTTCAATTTTTTGAGGACGTGTCTTCAGGAACTTGGACGCAGAAAGGCAACCGTGTTTATTTAAGAAGCAATGTGCCTGATGTCATGTGTTTTCCTGTCGCACTAACTCCTCTTGTCTGTGAAGATAGTAACTCTTCGTTTATTGTGTTCAAAGGACTAAACTTGAAGTTTTACGAGTGGTTTTGTTTGGTGGGTAACGATACTATACATTTGGAGAAAGACACATTGTACACAGATTTTAGCTATCCTGCCCAAATAATGCTATATGCCGAGTCTATGGACGGTCCTAAGCTGAGAAAGCGGTGCGGGCCAAAAGGTGAAAAACAACGCGCGTGCTATGCGGGTCCTCGATCTTTATCCGTCAATTCTGAGCCGATTCAATTAAAGCAAAAAGGCAACTACGAGGTGGCTATAGATAGCGTATTTGGAGATGCCCCTCTATACTATATTGACTTGCATGAACAAGCAGATATATTCAAAATAAACAAAAATAGAATACGTGACGTGAGGACAAATATGACTTTGGATCTTTCAATAGAAGAATCTCAGGGGAAATGAAGGGTTAATTGAATTTTGATGTGATGGGTTATAGAAAGTTGGCCACACGGCAGAGGAAGAAGTCGAGGTTGCGGGAGCCACTGTTTTTGATGGCTGTCATTTGTATCCCGACCCCGCGGATGTTCGACTCCGCTCCGCTGGTCTGGTGCCTGCTCAACCTCTTCAGGTCCGACTCGGTCAGGAAGCATTTCTTCTTGCTCTCGCGTTTCGGGCGTTTCACACGCTGCAGTATCCTGTCGTCGAATAGGCCGTTACGGTAGGCTTCGTGCAGCACGCAGGCGATTTTCTGGAAGTACAGGCTCACCGTGCCGGCCTTCAGCCCCTGCCCCTGCAGATGTCGGACGAATCCTTCCAGATAGGCGGTCGTCACCCGGTCGATTGGCCTGTCGCCGTACGCCTCCAGATGGATGCCCATCAGGCGGTACGTGTCCTTGGTCTTGTCCTTGATGTCGGCAGCGGCGGCAAAGTCACGCGCGTACTGCAGCAGGCTCACCGACGGCTTCTCCTGCGCCTGGCCGCTGCCCAGGCTTGCAGCATATTGGTAGTGTGCGTCGGCTGGGGAAGCGTCAGAAACCAGGGTGATGGAGAGTTCGCCATTGGGCAGATACTGCATCGATGCCACGGAGAAGCGAAAATTAGTGTCGATTTTAATGTTCATAATAACAGGTGTTTGTAATGGATTGCTGTACTTTGAAAAACAGATAAAGGTACACATTTTTGTCGGTTTTGGAGAAAAAATGTATCTTTGCACCGTCGTTGCGCTGATGTGTCGGGCGGGTTGCGGGGGGGCTCCCTCCGCCCTGTCCTACCTTCTGGTGAACGTCCCGATGAAGTTGAAGGAGGAAAGAAAGATGCAGCCTGCACGTGCCATATCTGAACATAAAAGGACAATGCCCTGTCATGGTCTTGGGTTGGCGTATTCTGGGCCATTTTTCTCCAAAAACGCAACCTGTCAACCCTTTATTATCCGCAGTGCACAAATAAGTTCTACCAGATACATGGTGTGTTCTTTCACGGGCAAAGAGCGCGATGGTGAGACAGGCTACGGCTATTTCGGTGCAAGGTATATGGACCATGAGTTGATGGCGATGTGGCTGAGTGTCGACCCGCTGGCGGATAAATACCCGAGTATTAATCCATACAACTATTGTATGTGGAACCCCATCAAATTAGTGGATCCAGATGGAAAAGATACCATAAAGATCCACATAGATAAAGGGGCTATTGAAAAAATAGCATCTGACGGTAACCATCGTATTAATTATTATAGGAATGGAGAACTTATTGATTCATATTCAATTGAAAAAGACGAATGCACGTTCCGAACAAGATCGATTGATTATGAAAATACTGACCAAAAGATAGACTGTCGTACTTATCATTTATACTGTAGCAATGACAAGATAGGGGAACAAATATTTAATAAAATAGCAAGTTTAGGTTCGCCCGTGGAATGGGACTATTATTCGATTAGAGTGAACGAAGAAACCATTAATGGGGATTTATCTTCCTCAGGGATTGAGGACAAAATGGTACATTCGCGGGGAATGTATACTGCAAAAAATGTATTATTTTGGGATCATTATCATCCTAATAATAGTTCAGACAGTTTCTACCCATCTCACACGGATCAGGACCATGTGAAATTATTAAAAGGAGCCAGATGTACAATTTTTCATGGTGGTAAATCAATGGACTTCCAGAATTATGTTCCAACAGGTGACAATAAGTATATTTCATTCAAAGCTTTTTCAGAAATATGGTACAAATTTGCAAGATAATAAGAACTATCCTATGGGGGATGATTCTCTCTCATCCTTTTGGGTGTATTGGACAAAACGTCTACAATTCTAGAACCATATACTATAATATGGACACTACGCAGTGTGTGGATAAGGATGCAAGATTCTGGGAGGGTGATAGCCTAAATATTCATGCGGGCAATCCTGATAGTACTGGATTGTATTGTGTATTAGCAGACAATATTGAAGTACCTCTTGTGACAGTAAACGACGATAATATTATTCACTTATTAGATTCTTGCTTAATTGATGCGACAAAGGATATTTTTTTACAGTTTCCAGATTCATCCGGATATTTCGTGGAGTTAGAAATAATTAATGTGGTAGAAGATTCCTTGAAATTAAAAATTGCCATAACTCTACACCCTAATTATTATATGGCAGAGATATTATCGCGTGATCTAAATGAAATTTTTTATGAATTGAATGGCTTCAAATTGTGGGAATTGCATGGTTGTTTTTTTAGGAATGATATCTTGTGTGTGATAGTTACTCGAGGGGGGATGGATTATAAAAGAGCCTCCTGTCTTTTCTCTCAAACAGAATCTACAATAATGCTGGCAATTTACTCCCCATTCATCTGGTTAGTAACGGACGAATATCCCATACATGGGTATTATTATTATTTTAACGATTGTGGTTCTAATTATTAGCTCTCTGTTATAAATAAAAAAAGGGCTATTGGGATATGCCTTCTTGAAGAGTGTTCTTGTTGGGCTGGATTTGCAGTCCAGCCCAACGGGGGTAACAGGATTTGCAATTCGCAATAACAATGTCCGAGAATGAAACGGCATGGGTGGCAATAAAAAACAAACTTCTTCGTTTCACCTTTGATGATGGAAAAACACAGCATACAAAACCTCTCAACCTTCACCAGCAATGGCCCCCGCAAGGGGTGGCGAACACCTTTGAATATAATAAATGATAGTGAGCAACGCGACGAGGAGAAAGAAGGGTTCCGCGGACCTTTCGCCAGCGAGCGAGGCGACGAGCCGAGGAGCGGAATACCATATTGCTCTGTCTACTCATATACATATTTCGGAGCAAGGTATATGGATTATGAGTTGATGACCATGTGGCTCAGCGTTGACCCGTTAGCGGACAAGTATCCGTCCATTAGTCCGTATGCCTATTGTGCATGGAATCCGGTAAAGTTGGTGGATCCTGATGGGAAGGAAATATATTATATCTTTAAGGGGAAAAAATACTTTCTAAAAGTAGAAAAGAGCGAAGATGGCGAGTATTCAACTAGTTGGATTCACACAGATGAACATGGGAAAAAGGAAACATTAAAATTGTCTAAGGGTAGGCCATATATATGGTCGTTAAACAAGGCAATTAAAAAATTACTTGAAGGGGAAGAAGGAAAAAAATTGGTTATGAGTGTGGTTTCGCACGAACGACAAATCGAAATAAAAGATGGCGATAAGACCACCTCCTCTGGTAAAAATGGTGGAATAAATTGGAATCGCTATGATCACACAGGACCATTAAAACTTTCTAATGGAGAGAACTCCATCCCCAATTATATTGGTTTAGCTCATGAACTTGCTCATGTTGACGACTATTTATATGATAGATGCAAGAATCGAGATGAGGAATGGGACTCTTATACAGTACAATCCTCTACGGTACCACCCTCAAATGTGGTGGTTTCTGTAAAAAGGGCTGAGGGATATGCTTGTACTATTGAAAATAAAATCAGAGCCGAACATAATCTTCCCCTACGGACATGGTACTATTATAAATCACGTGAGACTAAGGCTGGCGAGGTGTTAACTTTCAACATTAACAATTGAACATATGAAATATCTAATCATAGTACTAACCATTCTGATCTGCACAATGGACAACCTCTGTGCGCAAATCAAGGTGAATATTTTACCATATATTGATTCAGCAAGGGCTCTGTATGATTCGGTAGATTGGTGCAAGCCGTATAGACATCGTTTAAAGCCTCTTTCTTTATTTCCATGTGATACAAACAGCGATACCATATTTGTTTTGGAGAATGCATCAATACCCGACCAGTATGGAGTAGTGCTGCTTTCATATTGGTCAAAAAAACATATTTATTCTGTATTAATGAAGGAAGACTGGGACACAATAACTTATATCGATAAAAATAAGCAGATTTTCGATCATTGGTTGATGACCCAGATAGAGATGTGGAAAAAAGATAGTTTAGTACAAATAGCTGGTGTACGTAACATTTGGGACAAAAGCATCTTTTATGCCACGAGAATCATATTCAATTCAGGGGTGGTCAGTGTTGACGCATTCTTTTTTGAACAATTATATCATTACCCTATAGATAATGATGAACAAGAGTATCTCAATAGACTATGGAACAAGAAAAAGAGACGTTTTTTGTGGTGGTGAATAACGGTATCTCAGTTGGGCTGGATTAGCAATCCAGCCCAACAGAATAAC